>JBHYGP010000034.1:0-6785 GCA_051858935.1 Sphingomonas sp. | reverse complement strand
GGCGAACAGGGTTAGCGTCACCTGATTGATCAGCCCCAACCGTTCGGCCATCGCAATGAGCCGGTCGGGCATCACCAGCCCCAGTTGCGGCGAATGCCAGCGCGCCAGCGCCTCAACCCCCGCCAGCGTCATGCTGCGCGTTTCGTAGATCGGTTGGAACAGCAAGGACAGCTCGGCGTCGAGATCCGCGCCGCGCAACGTGGTCTCCAGCAACAGCTCGTCGCGAATCATTGCTTCGTGTTCGGCGGAGAAGATCACGCATTCGCCGCGCTGGTGCGACTTGGCGTGGTATAGTGCATAGTCCGACCGGTCGAACAATGCGTGCGCGTTGGACCCCGCATCGGGATACACTGCAAGGCCGATCGAACATCCCACGCGCAGCGATGCGTCGTGGATCATCATCGGCGCACAGATTGCCTCGCGCAGCCCTGCGAGCCGCGCGCGAGCGGTGGGAGCATCGCCATCGATCATGATGCCGAACTCGTCCCCGCCCAGCCGCGCGATCATCAGTTCGTCGCCTGAAAAGACCGACAGGCGGTGACCAAGCTCCGTCAGCAGCCGGTCGCCGGTCGCATGACCGTATGTGTCGTTGATCGGCTTGAACCGGTCGAGGTCGACTACCCCGACACAGAATGGTGCGCGACCCTCGCTTTCGCGCCGGGTCAGGCATGCGTCGAGCCGGGCAAAGAAGTGGCGGCGGTTGGGCAGGCCGGTCAGCGAGTCCGTCTGGGCGAGCAGCTGGTTCTCATCACTCAACCGGCTGGCCTGATGCCGCTCCTCGTGCAGCGCCTGTTGCGATTGGATCAGGTTGACGAACATGTGGTGGGATTGGCCCAGCACCTTCGCCATCACCCCGGCGACCAGCGCGATGTTGAGCGCGATGAGGATGGTGGCCGGGTTGAACAGGACGATGCAGTAGAGCGCATAAGGTCCGACGACCGCGATGCCGAGCATCGCCGAGACGCGTGGCAGATGCATCAGGCACAGCATACAGCTGAGCAGGGTCACGCCGAGCGCCAGAGCGACCTGCCCGCGCAATGCAGCGTCCGAAAACCAGTCGAGGGCAATCACCCAGAGGGTGAAGGCCGCGGCCATCGCCATCGCCATGACCTGCGTCCGCCAGATGCGATGCGCGGCTTCGGCTTCGCTCAGCTGGTGCGCCTCTGGTGCTCGAACCCAGTGGGCGATCCGCAACGCGGCAGCGGTGACGAGCAGCAAAGGTATGATTTGGGTCAGCCAGGGCGACGCCATGCCCGCATGGCTCGCGGCCAGCGTCGCCGCATTTGCCAGTAGCGGGAGGTAGAGCCAGGGAATTTGGCGGCGCAGCTGATGATATTGGGCATGCGACACCGATTGTGCGCCGCGTATGACTGGCGGCGGCGACGATCGCGGCGTCGGCGGTCCGATCGCCTCTCCGACAGCATTCGCCATGTCAGCCCACTCTCACTACGCACCCGGTGGAGCGTGGCGTCGATTGCCAGCAAGGGGGAAGACAATCGGCGGCCACGGTCCTGATGCGATATAGAGGGCGGACGCGCCGCCCGGTCCTGACCATTACGATTGCTGAGTCAGGCGGATCAGCGTCGCGGCGTTGTAGAAGACGCCATTGACCTGGAACGTCATGCCCGACGCATCCTGTGCGACTTCCTTGACCAGTCCGCGGGCAGAGATCGACACCGGCACGCTTGCGCCGGTCGAATCCTTCGCGGTAATCTCCAGCTTGTACGCCCCGTCGGGCGCGCGCGTGCCGTTGTCGAGCGTGCCGTTCCACACCAGTTCGCCTTCGGAACCGGTCAGATTGATCGTGTGAACCGTCGCGCCCGATGCGTTCTTGATCGTCGCGACCACCGATTCTGCAGGGCGGGTCGTGGCATAGGTCCATTGCGCCGGGCTGTCGGCGGTCAGGCCCGCCTGATCGCTGCCAAAGCTCGCGACCTTGCCGACCACCGACGCCGCACCGACCAGATTGTCGGAGGTCAGCGCGGTCAGGATCGACTTGAGCGATGCGTTCTGCTGAATCGACTGCTCGACCTGCGAGAACTGCACCAGCTGCTGGGTATATTCCGACGTGTCCATCGGATCGAGCGGGTCCTGATGCTGCATCTGGGTGGTCAGCAGCCTCAGGAACATCGTCGCGTCAGTGGCGAGCTTGCCCAGGGCGTTGCCCGCATTGGTGTTGGTCGCGGCATTGGCTGCGGTGGCGGCGTCGACGGCCATGATCGGCTCCTTCAGGCGACGAGATCGACCCGGCCCGAACTGCGGACCTGGACAGGGGAGGGGATGGACGATGCCGCAGCATCATCCTCGGTCAGATAGGCGTGGCTGGCGACGCGGCGGCTCTGCTGGCCCTGCTGCTCGCCCTGTCCGCGCTGGTCGAAGCGCAGGCTCTGGTCGTCGGCGCGGAAGCCGGCGTCGTTGAGCGCGCGGGTCAGGTTGTCGGAATCGCGGCGCAGCAACTCGAGCGTCGCGGGCTGATCGGCGGTTACGTCCGCGCTCAGTTGACGCGCCTCGTCCATGCGCAGCCGCACTTCGATCTTGCCGAGTTCGGCGGGGTCGAGCCGGATGACGAGGACATCGCCCGATCCGGTATCGGCGTGACGAACGATCGCGAGGCCGACATCCTCGCCGATCGCGTTCGCGCGGGCGCGCGGCTCGGTGGCGGTGCTGTCGCGGGCGGCGCGGGCGGCGTCAGCTGGAGGCGCGGCGGCGAGCGGGTCGAAGCCAGGGACCGGCCCGGCGGATGCCGGTGCCGGCGTGGCAGCGGATGGCTGCGGCGCGGACTGGCGGTTGCCGTCGCGGTTCATCGTGTCGTTGGCGGACTCGCTGCTGGTGCGCAGCCGCTCGGCGTCGGGCACGGTATCGGCGACCAGCCCGTCGAACGCGCCGTCATCGACCGGCAGGTCGGCGGCGACATCGGCCGGAGCAGCCTCGACCGCGCGCGCAGGTGCCGGTGTGGCGGCCGCGGTCTGCACGGGCGTGGTGTTATTTGCGGGCTGGACCGGAGTAGCGCTGGTCTCGGCTGGGACCGGGGTCGCCAAGGCGGCGGCGAGCGCGACCGGCTGAGCTTGTGCAGCAGGCGCATCGTCGTGCGTCGCGGCAGCCAGCGGAACGGCCTCGGCCTCGGTCACCACCGGCGCGGCTTCGACCGGCGCAGCGACGGCTGCGGTCTCGGGCGGTGTGATCAGGGTGTCGGCCGTCTTCGACAACCGGCGGGGTCTTGGGCGCGCTGGTTTTCCGCACCGGCTCGACGATCGTCACCGATCCGCCTTCAGGGGTAGGGATAGGACTCGCGGGCTTGACGATCGGCGCGACGACGGGGACCGGTCCGGCCACTGGCGCGGTCTCGACCGACTTGTCGGGACGATCGACCGTCGTCACCGTGCCACCGTCGCCATCCGGCGCGGGCTCGGCGACCGGCTTCGCGATCGGGGCGGGTTTATAGGGGCCATCGACCACGGTTACCGTTTCGAGGTCACCCGGTGCGGGCTCGGCGATCGGCGCCGGCTTGTAGGGGCCGTCGACCACGGTCACTGTTTCCAGCACAGGCTCGGGCGTCTTGAGCGGGCCATCGACCACCGTCACGCTCCCGCCTTCGGGCGAGGGGGCAGGGGCAGCTACCTTGATGGGTGCTTCGGGAAGCGTCGCGATCGGGGGGGCGTCGAACGTCGCCGGGTCGGCACTGTTCGCCAGGTCGGGCAGCGCGGCCTCGATCGACCCATCGGTCAGGCCCAGCAATGGCGCGGTGCCAAGGGGCATCACCGAAACCGCAACCGGCGTGCCGGTCGCGTCCTGAGTCACCGGGGTCATGCCCAGTCCCAGCATTGCGGCGAAACCGGGCTGACCCTGCGGGGTCGCGGTTGCGCTTTGGGTCGATCCAGCGCCCGTCGTTACGGATGCGGAAAAGGGCAGGAGGTTCGGCACCATAGATGGATCATAGAGGTGCGGGGCGCTGTCCGGTCGCATCGCTTATCCAATCGTACCGAGCGCGCGCACCCGGGCGCGGGCGTGGATTTCGTTCTGCGACAGCACCACGGTCGCCGGGCGGACGCGTTCGATCACGCTACGCACGAACGGGCGGATCGTCGGATTGGTCAGCAGGCACGGGATTTCCCCGCTGTTCGCCATCCGGTCATAGGTGTCGCGCACCGCAGCGATGAACCCCTGAAGCATTGAGGGCGGCATGGCGAGGTGACGCTCGTCGCCCATGCCCATGATGTTCTCCGCGAACGCCGCGTCCCACTCCGGCGACAGGGTCAGGATCGGGATCGATCCATCGCGCGCCTGATGTGCCGAGATCTGGCGGGCAAGCCGTGCGCGGACATGTTCGGTGATCTGGGTCAGGTTCTGGGTGATCGGTGCGGCCTCCGCGATCCCTTCCAGGATCGTCGGCACGTCGCGGATCGACACGCCTTCGCCCAGCAGGTTCTGCAGGATGCGCTGCACGCCCGAGATCGAGATGCGCGACGGTATGATCTCCGCGACCAGCTTGGCCGAGTCGGTATGCACCTCGTTGAGCAGCTTCTGCACCTCGGTGTAGCTCAGCATGTCGGCGATATTGTCCTTGACCAGTTCGGTCAGGTGCGTGGTGATGATCGTGCCGGCATCGACCACGGTCAGCCCGCGGAAACCGGCCTCCTCGCGCAGCTCGCGGTCGATCCACAAAGCGGGAAGGTTGAACACCGGCTCGCGCGTCGGCTCGCCCGGAATGCCGGCCGGACCTTCGCCGGGGTTGATCACCAACAGGCGATCGAGCCGGATGTCGCCGCGCGCTGCTTCGGTCTCCTTGATGTAGATGATGTACTGGTTCGCCTGCAGGCCCATATTGTCGATGATGCGGACCGAGGGGAGGACGAAGCCGTACTCGGTCGCCATCTGGCGGCGCAGCGCACGGACCTGATCGTCGAGGCGCGGCTCGCGCGCGGCGTCGTTGATGATCGGCAGCAGGCCATAGCCGATCTCGATCCGCACTGCGTCGATGGCGAGCGTGCGCGAAATCGGCTCCTCGACCACTGCGGCGGCTTCCGCCTCGGCAACCTCGACCTGACGGGCCTCGACGCGTGCGCGCTCCTTGGCCTTTTTCGACAGGTACCAGGCGGCATAGCCCGAGGCTGCGGAAAAGGCGAAGAAGGGGATGAAGGGCAGGCCCGGCATGAACGCGAGCAGGCCCATCAGCACCGACACCATGCCGAATGCCTGCGGGTAGCGGCCAAGCTGTTCGCCCAGCGCTGCGCCCGTCTTGCCGGCCTGGCTGCCCTTCGAGACGAGCAGGCCCGCTGCGGTCGAAACGATCAGCGCCGGGATCTGGCTGACCAGACCGTCGCCGACGGTCAGCAGGGTGTAGCTCTGGAACGCGGTGCTGAAATCGACGCCATGGATCGCGACGCCGATGATCAGCCCGACGATCACGTTGATCGCGGTGATCAGCAGGCCGGCGATCGCATCGCCCTTCACGAATTTCGACGCACCGTCCATCGACCCGAAAAAGCCGCTTTCGGCTTCCACTTCGGTGCGGCGTGCGCGCGCCTGTTCCTCGGTGATCATGCCCGCCGACAGATCGGCGTCGATCGCCATCTGCTTGCCGGGCATCGCGTCGAGGCTGAAGCGTGCGGCGACTTCGGCGATGCGCCCTGCGCCCTTGGTAATGACGACGAAGTTGATGACCACCAGGATCGCGAAGATGGTCAGGCCGATCACCATCTGACCGCCGATCAGAAAGTCGCCAAATGCCGCGATGACGCCGCCGGCAGCGTGCGGCCCCTCATGCCCATGCGCCAGGATCAGGCGGGTCGAGGCGAGGTTGAGGCCCAGCCGCAGCATCGTTGCGATCAGCAGGATCGTCGGAAAGGACGACAGCTGAAGCGGCTTTTCGATGAACAACGCCGTCATCAGGATCATCGCCGACAGGGTGATCGACAGGGCGAGGCCCAGATCGAGCAGCCAGCCCGGCATCGGCAGGATCAGCATGCCGATGATGGCGATGACGCCCACCGCCAGCGCGATGTCGCGCGTGGCGCCGATGCGATTCAGGAAAGCGATGATCCCGTCCATGATTCAGCTTTCGTCAGGTTGCCGGAACGACGGCGATACCGGCCTCGACAAAGGCCTTGAGCTTGTTGCGCATCGTGCGGACCGAAATGCCCAAGATCTGCGACGCCGAGGTGCGGTTGCCCTGGCAGCGCTCCAGCGTCTCGAGGATCAGCTGTCGCTCGACCTCTTCGACTGTCTGGCCGACGAACGATGCGATCAGCGGCTTGCCCGCCGCAGGAGCCGGCGGTGCGAGCCGCGACCCGTCGGCCAGCACGATTGCTTCCGGCCCGATATAGCCATCGGGCGAGAGCAGCACGGCGCGATGCATCGCATCCTGCAACTCGGCGACATTGCCCGGCCAGTCATAGCTGGTCAGCAGCGTCTCGGTCGCCGGGTCGATCAGCGGGGACGGCAGGCACTGCATCGCCGCAAAGCGCGCGGCAAAGGTCGCCGCGAGCAGGCGGATGTCGCCGCCGCGCGCGCGCAGCGGCGGCAGCGCAACGGTCGCCAGCGCGAAGCGGGCGAGCAGGTCGCTGCGGAACTGTCCGGCATCTACCAGCGCTGACAGGTCGCGGCGGGTGCTGGCGATGACATTGGGTGCACCGGGGGCCGCCATCGCCTTGAGCACGCGCAGCTGGAGCGCGGCAGGCAGCCGGTCGATATCACGCAGGAACAGGGTGCCGCCGCTTGCCGTTGCGAACGCACCGCGACGACCCGCCAACGCGCCTTCGAACGCACCCGCTGCATGACCGAAGAGC
>JBHYGP010000033.1:6538-6842 GCA_051858935.1 Sphingomonas sp. | reverse complement strand
GCGCGCAATTCGAATACCATCTTGCCCCGTTGCAGCGTCAGTCCCGTGCTGGCGGCAAGTTCCTCGGCCAGCGCGCGGCACGCCGCCTCGGCATCGGGCGCGCCGCGATAGTGAAGGCCGACGCCCAGCGGCTTTGCCTCGACCAGTACTCCGGGGATATTATCGGCGAGCGTTTGAAACCGCGCCGCGACATCGTCGAGCGCAGCAGGACGCTCCGGCATCGCCGCGCCATCGACACCGCGCAACTCCGCGCCGTGGCTGCCGACGATCGGACAGACTGCGCCGCCGAACAGCGCGTCGATCT
>JBHYGP010000033.1:0-6528 GCA_051858935.1 Sphingomonas sp. | reverse complement strand
CCGCCGCACCGCGCCCGCTGACAATTGCCACGCGCCCATCGAAGCGCGTCGTCAGCGTCGCAATCAACGCGCGCAGTCGCGCATCGACCGCGACCGCATCCGGGCGCGGGGCGATGTCGACCAGCGTCCCGTCAAAGTCGAGAAACAGGCTGGCACCATTCGCCAAATCCACAGGAGGCGGCGCAAGCAGCGCCGCCGCATCCATTTCCGCTAGCTTGGACATCCCAAGGCCAATGCATTCGGAACGCATTCGTTCCGAATTTTCTGCTGCAATGCGGGAGAAAAGCGATCAGGCCGGTTCGCGCACCCGCACCAGCTCGGGATTGGAAAATTCCATCCCTTCATCGATCCCGCCAAATTTCAGGTCGATCAGGTCGAGCGTGTAATTCTGATGCACCCGCCACGGGCGCTTGTCGCCCTGCTTGGGGAAGCGGTCGATCGCGCGCTGGACATAGGTCGAGGTGAAGGTCAGGAAATTCTCCTGGGTCACGTCAGCCCCGACGCGGGGCGTCACCTGGCGCATGCCGCGCTTTTTCATCGTGTTGAGCAGGCGCGCGACATAGGCGCAGGTCAGGTCGGACTTCAGCGTCCAGCTGGCATTGGTATAGCCGAAGGACGAGGCGAGGTTGGGGATGTCCGAATACATCATCGCCTTGTAGCCCAGCGACTTGGCCGGCTCGACGCGCTGCCCGTCGACGCTGAACGGCACCCCGCCCATCAACTGCATGTCGAGCCCCGTCGCGGTGACGATGATATCGGCGGGCAGCAGTTCGCCCGATTTGAGCCGGATACCGTCGGCCTCGAACCGGTCGATATGGTCGGTGACCACCGATGCCCGCCCCTCGCGGATCGCGGCAAACAGGTCTGCGTCGGGGACCAGGCAGATGCGCTGGTCCCACGGATTGTAGCTGGGCGTGAAATGCTTCGCGATGTCGTAATCGGGGCCGAGCTGGTCGCGGACCATCTGCACGATCCGCTCCTTGGTCTGCTGCGGCTTCTTGCGCGCAATGCGATAGAAGAACTGCTGCATCCCGACATTTTTCAGCCGGGTAAGGCGATAGGCGAGCTTGGCCGGAAGCTTGGCGCGGAGCCAATTGGCGATGCCATCCTCGCTGGGCCGCGACACGATATAGGTGGGCGACCGCTGGAGCATGGTCACATGCGCCGCCATCTTCGCCATCTCCGGCACCAAGGTCACCGCCGTCGCGCCCGATCCGATCACCACGACGCGCTTGCCCGCATAGTCCAGCCCCTCGGGCCAATGCTGCGGGTGGACGATCGTGCCCGCGAAGTCCTCGCGCCCCTCGAAATGGGGGAGGTACCCGGCCTCGTAATTATAATAGCCCGAGCACATGAAGAGGAAGTTGCAGGTGAACTCGACCCGCTCCCGCTCCGCCCCGCGCTCGACCGTTACCGTCCAGCGTGCCTCGGGCGTGGACCAGCTCGCGGCGACGACGCGGTGCTGGTGGCGGATGTGCCGGTCAATGCCATGCTCGCGCGCGGTCTCATCGAGATAGCGCAGGATCGACGGCCCGTCGGCAATCGCCTTGGCCTGCGTCCACGGCTTGAAGCTGTAGCCGAGCGTGTACATGTCGCTGTCCGAGCGGATGCCGGGATAGCGGAACAGGTCCCACGTCCCGCCGAGCCGTTCCCGCCCCTCAAGGATCACATAGGAGCGATCCGGGCAGTCGCGCTGCAGGAAGTATCCCGCGCCGATCCCGGAAATCCCGGCACCCACCACCACCACGTCGAAATGCTCGGCCATCGCGCTCTCCTGACCCGATACTTACATGCGTGTAAGTTGAGCGCAATGGCCTCTGGCCGGCGGCGTCACTTCGCCGGCGGCACCTTCGCATTCTTCACATAGGTGTCGAACCAGTCGAACATCTCGTCGAGCGTGTGCAGCACGGATTCGCGCCCGCGATAGCCATGGTCTTCATGCGGCAACATCACCAGCCGCGCGGTGCCGCCGGTCCCCTTGACCGCCGCGAACATCCGCTCCGACTGTTCGGGGAAGGTGCCGGGATTGCTGTCATTTTCACCATGGATAAACAGGATCGGTTCGTTGATCTTGTTCGCGGCCATGAACGGGCTCAGCCGGTAATAGGTGTCGGGCGTGTCCCAGAACACGCGCCGTTCCGACTGGAAGCCAAACGGGGTCAGCGTGCGGTTGTAGGCCCCCGATCGCGCGATGCCGGCGCGGAACAGGTCGCTTTGCGCGAGCAGATGCGCGGTCATGAACGCGCCATAGCTGTGCCCGCCAACGCCGACCCGGACCCCGTCGCCGAAACCGCGCTGCACGGTGAAGTCCACCGCCGCCTTGGCGCTCGCGACGATCTGTTCGATGAAGCTGTCATTGACCGTTTCGGGGTTGGCGCCGACCACCGGCATCGCCGCGCGGTCGAGCACCGCATAGCCCTGAGTCAAAAAGAACAGATGCGACATGCCGCTGATGCGCGTGAAGCGGTACGGGGAATCGCGATTCTGCCCGGCGGTCGCGGCGTCATTGAACTCGCGCGGATAGGCCCAGACCACGACCGGGAGCTTGTCGCCGGGCTTGTAGCCGGGCGGCAGATAGAGGGTCGCGGTCAGGTCGACGCCATCGGCGCGTTTGTAGGTGACCAGCTCACGCTTGATCCCGGTCAGTTCGGGATGCGGATCGGGGAAATTGGTCAGGAAGCGCGCGGTGCCGCCCGCATGGAGCCTCAGATTCCCCGGATTGGTCGGGCTCTCATAGGAGGTGATGAAGCTGCGTCCGTCGTCGGAGAGCACATCGACCACCGTTTCAAGCTGCTCGCCCGAATTGCGCCAGAGCTCTTCGGTCTTGAGCGTCGCGAGGTCGAAGCGGCGCAGGAACGGGCGCAACCCGTCGGGCGTCGCGCCCTCGCCCGACAGGAGCAGCTTTCCGTCGATCGCACGCGCAACGCTGAACCCGCTGGCGGTGACGGTCGTCAGCGGACCGCCGGGGTCGGCATAGGCATCCTGCACGTTGCGGATGCTGAGCTGCCGCGGCGCAGTCCCGCCGGTCACATCGACCAGCGTCTCCCGCACCTCGCGCGTGTCGCGGTCATAGTCCCGCACGATCAGATCATCCGACTTCTCGATCCCGTAAGTTCCGGCGAACCGGTCCTCGAGCCGTGCGAGCACCCGGGCCGGGCCGCTGAACGGCGCGGCGAGCGCGAGCAGATTGTCGCGATTGGCGGATTTGACGCGCGGATCGCCGCCATCCTGCGCCTCGCTCCACAGCAGCAGCGCGTCTTCGGTCGGATGCCATTCGATGTTGCGGCGACCAGTGACGACGCCCTGCACCGGCAGCGCATCGGCGAGCGGCTGCTTGGTGATCGTCTGCACCAGCTTGCCGTCGCGGGTATAGACCGCACTGGTTACCGGAAACCGGCTCCACGGCACCTGATAGGAGAAAGGCCGCTCGAGCCATTCCATCAGCAGATACTTGCCATCAGGCGACGCCGTGACCGATGTGTAGATGCGCGGAACGCCGACGGCGCGCCGGGTGCCGTCCGCCGCGAGGATCACGGGCTGGCTGGTCGCGAGCCAGGCGAACATCGCCTCGTCATGCGGATTCTGCAGCAGGTCCTGATAGGTGCGCGTCTGCGCCGCCTTGCCGCCCGTCGCTTGCTGGATCGCCGGCCCGACCGGGGTCAGCGAGCGGACCGGCATCGGCCCGCGCTGTTCGGGGATCGTCAGGACCAGCAGCGAGCCGTCGGCGAGCCAGCGCGCATTCTGGAAGATCGGGTTGACCCCGCCCGTCATCACCTTGCGCGCCTGTGCCGTCTTCGCATCGAGGACGTAGAGGTCGATCGCGTCGGCGCGCGTGTTGGTGAACACCAGCTTCGCCCCGTCCGGCGCCCAGGCAACGTCCGAAATGTCGGGGTCGGCGGGCAGCGCGACGCGGCGCACGCCACCGCTCGCGATGTCCTGCAACGACAGGCCAACCGACGCTCGCGTGCCGTGACGGTCGTTGATCGACGGGTCGAGCCGCAACCCCGCCAGCTTCTCCATCGGCTTGGCCAGATCGGCGACCGGGGGCAGCGCGACGCGCTCCATCAACAGCATCTGCTTGCCGTCGGGCGACACCGACACGCCCGGGCTGGGCGCGCGGGTGACAATGTCGGTCACCGCCTGGGGCGGGGTCTGGTAGCCTTGCTGGGCCAAGGCTGGCGCGGCGAGCCCGATTGCCAGTGCGAACGACGAAATAGCGACAAGCGATCGGTACATCAGAAACCCTCCATTGGGTCCTGACTAGGCGCTGTAAAGCCGATTGATCAACCGCCTCCTGGAGCTCGGGGCCTTAATAGTCCTTCGAATATTTGAGGCCCGCGCGCGACCCGCCGAACGATCCGGTCGCCGACAACAGGCTGAGCGCCCGCGTCAGCGCGATCTCCAGCTGGACCGCCGTATAGCCGCGCGCGTCGGTGATGATCTCCACATAGATGTCGTCGGTCAGATATTGCCCGGCCGCCAGCGCCATCCCGCGCCCGGTGGTGTCGTCCTCACCCAGAATGCGCAGCCGGTCGATACCTGCGGCCGAGCGCAGCTGGCCGAGCGGGTTGAGGCCGCCGCCGGCGGCGCGCAGCGAGTTCAATGCCGCCGCAAGCTGGATTGCCTCGGTCGCCGACAAATTGGTGACCGAACTGCCGAACAACAGGCGCGAGAGCACCTCATCCTGCGGCAGGCTGGGGGTCGAGCTGAACGCGATGCGCGGCACCTGTCCGCTGCCGGAAATATTGATGTTCGCCGTGACCCCCTCGGCAGTGGTGGTCGCGCCGATATTGATCTGCGGATCGGCGAGCGGGCCGCCCTCGAAACTGACGATACCGCGCGTCAGTTCGAACCGGCGGCTGGCAAAGCTGTAGGTACCGCGAACCACCCGCGCCTCGCCGGTCACAATCGGCGCGGCGGAAGTGCCGGTGACCTGCATCCGCGCGCTCCATTCGGACTCGAGGCCCATGCCCGACACGAACAGCCGGTTGTCGGCGACCACACTGACGTTGAGCTTGAAGATGCCGGCAGGCTTCACGCGGGTCGGGCGCTTGCCGTCCTCGGTCAGCTCGCTCTTGCGATAGACGCCGGTCAATTCGGGGACTTCGGCGGCGCCCTGCCGGATGATCTGATAGCGGGCTTCGGGGATGATGATCCGCCCCTCGATCAACCCGCCATCGAGGCCGTTGGTGATGCGCAGCTGTCCCGTCGCGGTCGCGCCCAGCGCGTTGCTGCGGGCAAGGCGCGCGTTGCGGAACCTGACGGTGAGATCGACCGGAAAGCCTTGCTCCGCAGACAGGCCGATCGTACCCGATCCGCTCAGGCGACCATTGCCGGCGACCGCTTCGATCTGCTCGATCTCGAGCGAGTCATTGTCGAACCGCCCCTGCACCGCCATCTGCGACAGCCGCGTGCCCCAGGTCTCGTTCTCATAGGTCAGCTTCTCGGCACGCAATTGACCGGAAAGCTGCGGTGCGCGGACCTGACCCGAGAAATCGGCTGCGACCGCCACCGGGCCGGACAGGCTCTGATCGGCGAACCCGGCCATCGAGAACAGCACCGAGGACGGGCCATTGTACCGGATTCCGCCCGACAACGGCGCGGCGAGCAACCGCGTGGTCCAGCTGCCGGCGCCCGGTCCCAGCGGCTGCAGGCTCGCGACCATTCGCCCGATCGTGGTGTCGCCGCGCTTGATCAGCGCGCGCGCGTCGCCGCCATTGGGGAGCAAACGACCGACAAAGGCAATGTCCACCGGCGACGAGACACCGCCCAGGCTCGACCGGGTGAAATCATCGATATTGAGCCGCGCGATCGCCTGCGGGAAGGTCGCGTCGCTGGCCTGGCTGAAATCGAGCGCGCCGGTCACCGTTCCGCCAAGCCCTGCGGTGCGCGACACGGCGTTGGCGAGCGACAGGTCGAGCTTGTCGAGCCGCGCCTGCACGCGCAGCCCCTCGCCCCAATTGCCCGACAGCCGCATGCTGCCCTTGTCGAAATCGATCCGCGCCGGGGCGAGCGTGTAGGTCGATCCGCTGATCGCGATCTGCGCGGGTTGCGCAGTCTTGAACCCGATATTGTTCGCGCGCCCGGCCAGTGCGACACGCCACAGCTCCGGCGCGAACTGCGCATTCGCGGCGATGCGGAACGGCACCGCCGACGATCCCTCGGCGAACGCCTGCGCACTGCCCTTGCCGCCGCGATAGTCGATCTTGGCGCGCGCACGGCTCAGCGTGAATTGCGCGTTGCGCAGATTGGCGACCTGCGCTTCGCCGGTGATCGCGGGCGCGTCGTCGAGGATCATGGTGCCGTTGATGATCGCGCGACCGATAGTCAGTTCCATGTCGCCGGGAATCTGGGCATTGTTCGCGGTCGCGCGGACCACCGCCTGCTGGAACTTGCCCGCAGCCGACAGCGCGACATTGCCGTCCAGCCCGGATCCGGCAAAGCTCAGGTCACCGTCGAACGGCCCGGCCGCAGTCTGCACCAGCCGGCCCTTGAAATCCGCCCCGGCAAAGCGCCCGGCACGCACAT
>JBHYGP010000032.1:477-6857 GCA_051858935.1 Sphingomonas sp. | reverse complement strand
AGACCGCAGCCGCGACGGTGAACAGCGCCAGCGCGGCGGCGACGACGCGGGTGCGGTATCCGACGACGAGCAGCAGTCCGCCGACGATCTCGACTAGCAGCGCAATGGCATAGCCGACCTCGGGCAGCGGCAGACCCGCCGACGCGATGTAGCCGATCGTCCCGGCCGGAGCAGCGAGCTTCGACAGCCCGCTCAGCAGAAAGATCGCGGCGATCGACACGCGGGCGATCAGCGGAAGCACGCCGTTGGCGGAGGGGGCGCCAAGGGCAGCGGAAGCAGTGGTGGTGTTCATGGTTCAAATCTCCTGTTCAAAGTCCAAAAAAGGGGTGGCCGCCGGGCAGGGGGATGGCCCGGCGGCCGGGGGTGGTCAGGCTGCGTCGACCAGGACGATTTCGCTGTCCTCGATCGCGGTGACGCGCAGCGTTTCCAGTTCGCTGATCGCCACGCCGTCACGGGCGTTGACGCGGACGCCGTCGATCTCGACCGCACCCGTGGCGGGGACGAGATACGCCTTGCGCGCGACGGTCAGCGGGTATTCCGCAGTCTCGCCGGCCTTCAGCGTCGCCGCGACGACCCGCGCATCGGTGCGGATCGGCAGCGCGTCGCCGTCGCCGTCATAGCCGCTCGCCAGCGTCACGAACTGCCCGGCCCGCTCGCCCTTGGGGAAGGGCCGCGCGCCCCAGCTCGGCTTCTCGCCATTGCGGGTGGGGATGATCCAGATCTGGAAGATCTGGGTGACTTCATCCTCCATATTATATTCGCTGTGCGTGATGCCGGTGCCGGCGCTCATCACCTGCACGTCGCCCGCTTCGGTACGACCCTTGTTGCCCAGATTGTCTTGGTGGGTGATCGCGCCTTTGCGGACATAGGTGATGATTTCCATGTCGCGATGCGGATGCGCCGGGAAGCCGGTCTTGGGCTGGATCGTGTCGTCGTTCCAGACGCGCAGATTGCCCCAATGGACGCGGTTCTCGTCATAATAGCCGGCGAACGAGAAATGATGCTTGGCATCGAGCCAGCCATGATTGTCGCCGCCAAGGCTGTCGAACGGACGAAGGTCGATCATTGGTCTTCTCCAGGCCACCGCGCGATTGGCTCGCGGTGGCTACGAAGCCGGAGATAGGCCTTGCCGCGTTCGCCGAAGAGTGGAATAAAATCGACAGATTCGTTCGAGAAAGTTGAATGGTTCAGCCCGGCACGCCCACCTATGACCAGCTGCGCATCTTCCTTGCCGTGGTCGATGTGGGCAGTTTCGGCGGTGCCGGGCGCAGGCTCAACCGCGCGGTCTCGGTCGTCAGCTACGCCATCGCCAATCTCGAGGCGCAGCTCGGCGTCACCCTGTTCGAGCGGGAGGGCGCGCGAAAGCCGGTGCTGACCGTCGCGGGACAGGCGGTGCTCGCCGAGGCGCGCGGGATCGCCGAAGGTATGGACGGCCTGCGCGCCAAGGTGCGTGGCCTGCTCGAAGGGCTGGAGGCCGAGGTCAGCCTCGCGGTCGATGTGATGGTGCCCGCGCACACGCTCGGCAACGTCCTGCGCGATTTCCGCGCCGCCTTCCCCACCGTTGCGCTGCGGCTGCATGTTGAGGCGCTTGGCGCGGTCACGGCGCTCGTGCTCGACGGCAAGGCAGGGGTCGGGATCAGCGGCCCGCTCGCCACCGACGCGGCGGGAATCGAACTGATCGCGGCGGGATCGGTCGAGATGATCCCCGTCGCCGCGCCCGACCACCCGCTGGCACAGCGTCATCCGATCCCGCCCGGCGCGGGGCGCGGCCATATCCAGCTGGTGCTGACCGACCGCTCGCCACTGACGGCGGGCCGCGACTTCGCGGTGCAAAGCCCGCGCACCTGGCGGCTCGCCGACCTCAGCGCCAAGCACCAATTGCTGCGGCAGGGGATCGGCTGGGGCAACATGCCGCTGCCGATGGTCGAACCGGACCTGATCGATGGCAGCCTGGTGCGCCTCGCCATGCCCGAAGCACCCGGCGGCGCCTACCGCTTCTGCGCCATCTACCGCCGCGATACGCCCCCCGGCCCGGCGGCGGCATGGCTGCTCGACCGGTTTGTGGAGGCGGGCGAAGAGGCGGGCCACGGGTTGGCGGAGGTTTAGCCCGGCGCAATCCAATGCCGCACGACCGGCGGCTGCGGCCCCACATGAAACACCCGCGCCGCGTCCTGATCGGTGCGGTCGGCCTGCGTCACCCGCGCATGCTGGCGCAGATGTTCGATCCAGCTCGGCACGGTAAAGCTCTCGATCATCAGCCCCGGCATGGCGGCATCCTCATATAGCCCCCAGCCGCTCGCCCCATCGCGCCGGCGGACACGCTGCATCGGGGCCATGGCCCGCGCAAAGTCGGCAACCTTGCCCGGATCGACCCGATACTCGATCGTGACCAGCACCGGCCCGCGATCATGCGCGATTTCCCCCGCAGTAACCGGAATCCCCCAGTGCAGCGACGGCGCAAGGTCCAGTGCATCCTCCGCCGACAACGGAAAGCGCCACGCCGCGACCAGCGACACGATCAGCCCCGTCGCCGCCGCGAACAATGCCGCATCGGTCCCGGCTCGCAGCGCAATCCACCCCCACAGCGCCGCGCCCGCCGTCATCGACCCCTGAAACACCAGCAGATAGATCGCCAGCGCCCGCGCCTTGACCCATCCGGGCACAGCCAGTTGCGCCGCGCCGTTGAGCGCCGCCATCGTCGCGATCCACGCCATCCCCGCAACCACCAGTACCGGAACTGCCACGGCCAGCCCCGGTGCCAGCGCCAGCGCGGCGGTCGCTCCGGCAAACAGCACAGCGGCAATGACGGTCAGCGCATTCACCGGCACCACCCGCCGGATGCGCGGCAACAGCAGTGCCCCCGCCACCGCGCCGCAGCCCAGCGCGGTCAGCAGCACGCCATAACCCAGCGCATCCAGCCCCAGCTCGCGCCGCGCCACCACCGGGAGCAGCGCCCACAGCCCGCTCGCGAACAGGAAGAAGGCGAGCGCGCGGACCAGCACGACCTGCAACGCCGGCGCGCGCACCGCAAAGCGCAACCCCGCCGCCAGCGCCCCGCCAAAGCGCTCGGGCGGCAAATGCGTATCGCCCGGCGCGCGCCGCCAGCGCCACAGCACGATCAGCACCCCGGTGACCGACACGGCATTGAGCGCAAACACCGCGCCCGATCCCGCCGCCGCGATGATGACTCCGCCCAGCGCCGGCCCGATTGCCCGCGCGATGTTGATGCCGGTCGAATTGAGCGCGACCGCCTGGGTCAGCGCCGCGCGCGGGACCAGTTCGGGCACGCTCGCCTGAAACGCCGGCGCACTCATCGCCGCACCGCATGCGAGCGCGAGGGTGAAGCCAAGCAGCAGCGCCGGCGATGTCCACCCCGCCAGCGTCACCGCCGCCAGTCCCGACGCGGCGATCAGCGTCCATATCTGCGCGGCGATCAGCACCTTCCGCCGATCCACGATATCGGCCAGCGCGCCTGCGGGCAGCGCGAGCAGGAACAGCGGAAAGGTCGTCGCCGCCTGCACCAGCGCCACCATCAGCGGGCTGGGCGACAGCGACGTCATCAACCACGCCGCGCCGACATCATGCATCCAGGTGCCGATATTCGACACGATCGTCGCGAGCCACAGCGCCCGAAATACCGGACTGGAAAGGGGCGAACTCACCGTCGCCCGCCCAGGCTCGCTGCCAGCATCAGCCCGCCGATGATCGACACATGCTCGACAAAAATGTTGCGGTGGAGCGTCCACAGCATCGGATCGGCAAAGCTCCAAAAGGGATGGGCGAGGAACGTCGCGGCCAACGTGAACAGCGCCAGCCCGCCCGCCGCCGCTGCGGTACACCGCCCGACCAGCACCGCGACCCCGCCCGCCAGCTGCACCGCGATCACGAGTCCCGCGAACAGCCCCGCCGGGGTCAGCCCGAATTGCTGCATCTCCGCCGTTGCCCCGGTCGGATCGATCAGCTTGGCGATCCCGCTCATCAAAAACGGCGCGACCAGCGCCAGCCGCGCAATGACCAGAAACCAGCGGCTCCGCATCGCCTGCTCCACGCTCAAACCGCCCAGCAACCGCAACCGAACACACCCCAGAAACTGCGCGCATCGGCGACCGGCACGTCCGCGCCCAGCGCCGCCGCATGGTCATGCCCATGCACCGCGCACCCGCTCGCGCACCCGCACGCATCGGCCAGCTTCGCCCGGGTCGCAGGAGCCTGACGATAGCCGCCGAACGTCGCCACCGGCGACCAATCGGGCATCGCGCGCGGCAGCTCCGGTGCAAGTGGCGCAAAATCGCCCTCGCCATGAACCACCCGTCCGCCGAGCAACGTCAGCACCGCCCGCAACTGCGCGATCTCGCTCTCCGCCACGCCGAAATAATCGTCGCTCAGCAGCGCGAGGTCGGCGAGCTGCCCCGCCTTGATCTGCCCCTTCTTGCCGGTCTCGTTTGAGAACCACGTATTCGCCTCGGTCCACAGCCGCAGCGCACTCTCGCGGTCCAGCCGGTTGGCCATCGGATAGAGCGCCGTCCCGCCCACCGTCCGCCCTGTGACGAGCCAGGCGAGCGAGACCCACGGGTTGTAGCTCGCCACCCGCGTCGCATCGGTCCCCGCGCCGACCGGTACCCCGCTGCGCAGCATCGCCGCGATTGGCGGCGTGCGCTCGGCCGCACGCGCGCCATAGCGGTTGATGAATTCCTCGCCCTGATAGGCCATGCGATGCTGCACCGCGATCCCGCCGCCCAGCGCGGCGATCCGGTCGATGCTGCGCTGGCTGATCGTCTCACAATGGTCGAAGAACCAGTTGAGCCCTTGCAACGGGATGTCGCGATTGACCTTCTCGAACACGTCGAGCGCGCGCGTGATCGTCTCCTCATAGGTTGCATGCAGCCGCCACGGCCAGCGCCGCTCGGCGAGCAGGCGGATGACCGGCTCCAGATCCGCCTCCATGTTCGCCGGCATTTCGGGCCGCGCGACGCGGAAATCCTCGAAATCCGCCGCCGAATAGACCAGCATCTCCCCCGCGCCATTGTGGCGATAGCTGTCGTCGCCATCGCCCGGCTTCACTTGCATCGACCAGGTCGCGAAGTCCTTCAGCTCCTCCTTCGGCTTCTGCGTGAAGAGGTTGTACGCGATGCGCAAAGTCAGCTGCCCGTCGCGGTGCAGCTCCTCGATGATCGCATAATCGTCCGGGTAATTCTGGAACCCGCCGCCCGCGTCGATCACGCTGGTGACGCCGAGGCCATTCAGCTCGCGCATGAAATGCCGCGTCGAATTCTTCTGATAATCCGGCGCCAGCTTCGGCCCCTTGGCCAGTGTCGCGTAGAGGATCGCGGCATTGGGGTTGGCGAGCAGCAGCCCGGTCGGATTGCCCTGTGCATCGCGCGCGATCACCCCGCCGGGCGGGTCGGGCGTGTCCTTGCCATAGCCCACCGCGCGCAACGCCGCCGCGTTCAGCAGCGCGCGATCGTAGAGGTGCAGGATGAACACCGGCGTATCCGGCGCGACCGCATTGATCTCATCCAATGTCGGCAGCCGCTTCTCGGCGAACTGATGCTCGGTAAAGCCGCCGACGACGCGCACCCATTGCGGGCTGGGCGTCCGCGCAACCTGTCGCCGCAGCATGTCCATCGCGTCGGCCAGCGTCGGCACGCCGTCCCAGCGCAGCTCCATATTATAGTTGAGGCCACCCCGGATGACATGGATGTGGCTGTCGATCAGGCCGGGGATTACGCGCCGCCCGCCGGCATCGATCATCGTGGCATCGGGACCGGCCGCGGCGCGCACCTCCGCCTCGCTTCCGACCTTCAGGAACTTGCCGTCGCGGATCGCGACCGCTTGAGCCACCGGATTGGCGCGGTCGAGCGTGGTCACCTTGGCATTGACGAGCATGATGTCGGTCATGGGCTTGCTCCGGGCAAAAGGGGTGGCGGCGAGCAACGCGCTGGCGGCAACCCCGCCGATCGCCTCGCGCCGCCGGGGCATCAGGCGCTCCTTCCGCTATCGTCGCGTGGCGGCGGAGCGGCGTGCGGCCCCAGCACCTCGCGCGCGCAATCGGTGCGCAGCCAGGCGACCACCGGCTCGCGATGCACGACCTTGCGCGCCAGCGGGATCATCTGTTCGCCGAGCAGCATGCCGAGCAACCCCAGCAGGGCGATCGCCGGTGGCGCGGGCGACCGCACCCCCAGCGTCGAGTAGATCACGCCAACCAGCGCACCGACAGCGAGCGAGAGCAGATAAGGCTTCATGCGGCGTCTCCACGGGCGGGGAGGGGGACGCAGGCCGGGCTTGGGGGCTTGGGGGAGCCCGGCCTGCGTCGGGGGCAGGCGGCCGGTCAGTGGCCGCCTTCCTTGGCGCCGCACATCGCGCCGGCGTAGATGATGCCG
>JBHYGP010000032.1:0-467 GCA_051858935.1 Sphingomonas sp. | reverse complement strand
AGCGCATAGGTTTCGCCGCGCGCCCAGTCGCGCTGCAGCTCGAGCAGATATTGCAGCGACGTCATCGGTACCACGCCGTCCTGCACCATACGGTCCATCGCGCGGTCATGCGCCTCGTCGGTCACATCGCCGCACGCATCGGCGATGACATAGACCTCATATCCCTGTTCCAGCGCCGACAGCGCCGGACCGACGATGCACACGCTGGTCCACAGCCCGCCCATCACGATGCGCGGCTTGCCGATGGCGTTGATGCGGTCGATGATGTGCGCGTCCTCCCAGCAGTTCATCGTCGTGCGGTCGATCACCTTCACGCCGGGCAGCGCCTCGCTCACCTCGTCGAACACCGGCCCGGAAAAGCTCTTCTCGGCGACCGTGGTGACGATCGTCGACACCCCGAAACCGGCGGCGGCCTGTGCCACCATCGCGGCATTTGTGCGCAGCGCGACGACATCGATCGATCGGGT
>JBHYGP010000031.1:2046-6886 GCA_051858935.1 Sphingomonas sp. | reverse complement strand
GGCATGGTCGCGGCGTATTACCACCGGCCAGCTCAACCGCTGGTTCGAACGCGCGATCGAGGCGAACCCGCCGCCCGCGCCCGGCGGCAAGCGGATCAAGCCGCGCTATGTGACGCAAGCCAAAACGCGTCCGCCCAGCTTCATCCTGTTCGGCACGCGCGTCGATCTGCTTCCACAAAGCTATGAGCGCTATCTGGTCAACAGCATGCGCAAGGAGTTCGGGTTCGGCGCGGTGCCGGTGCGCCTGACGATGCGTCCGTCGAAGAACCCGTTCGACAAGGATTAATTGGTTCGCGAGCGCGCTTCACAGGAAAACGGTTTCCCGTCAACCGGACGTTTACCGGCTTACCCATATCTGTGATCCCGACGGGTTGCGTAAGCTGGAGGTTGATGTGGCGACGCTTGATGGGGACCGGCTGGTGGACTGGACGGCGTTCGCGCGTGCCCGGACGCAGCTTGGCGCCAATTTCGTCCGCATCCTCGGCTATTTTCAGGAGGATGGCGTCAAGTCGGTCGCGCAGATCGAGGACGCGATGCGGTCGAACAACGCCGCGGCGATGGTCCTGCCCGCCCACACGCTGAAGGGCGAATCGCGGCAGTTCGGGGCCGAGCCGCTGTCTGAATGCGCCGCCGCCATTGAGGACATTGCCCGCCATTGCGTCGAAAACCGCTATGAGCCGAGCGAGGCGCTCAAGCATGTCGTCGAACTGCGCCCGCTGTTTCAGGCGACGCTGACGCTGCTGGAGCGCGAGGCGAACCCGCTGGTCGAGCGGCGCCCGATGTTCGGACGCCGCCCGGCGGCGTAGCGCCTGTCCGCTCTCATCTATCCTCCCCCGCAAGGGGGAGGTGGCAGGCGCAGCCTGACGGAGGGGGAGGACGGCTGCGTCCTCACGGCCCTTGCGTCAGTGCTTCCTCCCCCTCCGTCGCCTTTGGCGCCACCTCCCCCTGGCGGGGGAGGATTGACGGCAGATCCGCCCTGATTTCGCATCGGCGAACCTGACGGGACAGCCCGTTACTCCGCCTCTTCCGGCTTGGAATTGAGCTGGATGTAGTTCTGGATCCCCATCCGCTCGATCATCTCGAACTGGGTTTCGAGCGTGTCGACATGCTCTTCCTCGCTGTCGAGAATGCGCTGGAACAGGTCGCGGCTGCCGTAATCGCGGACCTTTTCGCAATGTTCGATCGCGTCCTTGAGCAGCGCGACCGCCTCATATTCCAGATCGAGGTCAGCCTTGAGCGCTTCTTCGACGCTCTCACCAATGCGCAGCCGACCGAGCAGCTGAAAATTGGGCAGGCCGTCGAGGAACAGGATACGCTCGGCAAGCATGTCGGCATGCTTCATCTCGTCGATCGATTCGTGGCGCTCAAACTCGGCGAGCTTCTTCACGCCCCAATGGTCGAACAGGCGATAGTGCAGCCAATATTGGTTGATCGCGGTCAGCTCGCCCTTGAGCACCTCGTTCAGATAATCGATGACCTTGGGGTCGCCCTTCATGTCGCACCTTTCGCGTTCGGATTTCGGACGCGACTATAGCGCGGGAAGGACACTTCAGACAGTCAGAAAATGGCGGATTTCTGCGGGTTAGCGCAGGTGCGAACGCTACGCAGCAGCGCGTTCGGCGTCGATAATGGCTCGCGCAAACGGGACGCACTGGCCGCATTTCGGCTGGCGACCGAGCGCGCGATAGGCCTGACACGCGCTGATCGCGCCGTCACGGGCCGCAGCGCGGACATCCTTCTCACGAATGGCATTGCAGACGCAGACGACCATCAGACCCTCTCACTCTCTCGCAACAGCTAAGGCGATTGAGAGTGATTCGCAAGCCTATTGCGAGGCATTCGCGAGAAAATGCGTGTTGGCTGCCGACACTTGGCGTGGGACAATGATTTATGCGCATTCTTCTTTCGCTCGCCTTGATTCTCGCCCCTCTCTCGGCAGGTGCTGTGGATAAGCCCCGCACGCCAACGGTCGACCTGACTCCGCCGGAGGAGGTCGTTCGGCTTGCCGACGGAATGATGGCGCAGTTGATGGCACCCGGTGAGCGCGCCGCGCCGAACTGGGAGACGCAGGGCGTCGATCTGGTCGCCCGGATCGCTGCGCATACCGGCGGACTCGATTCCACGGTGGCTATCGCCGACAAGGCCGGCGACCGTTCGGTCGATCACTATGGCCGGGGCACGTTGCCGCTGCCGCCGGGGCTGGAGCCGCTGCTCGAGCTGCCCGGACACACCGCGTCAGGCGACGTTCACTGGCAGACCGTGCTGGAGTTGGGCGACGGGGTTTGGATGCGGTCCAGCGCGCGGCTGGTGCGGCGCGGCAACGCGCGTTGCGGACGGGGCTGGGAAAGCCTCTCGATCCTCGCGCCAGCGGGTGGCCAGCTCAGCGACGAAATGCGTTTCGCGGTGATGGTCGTGCGGCTGATGGCGGAGCGAATGCGCGAGCTGGAAGTTTGCACCATCGCGTTCGAGCAGCCCGATGGCAGCCTGATCGAGCGCAGCTTCCTGCCCGATGGACGACCGCTGCCCAAGTTGGACGAGCAAGCCAAACCTGTCCGCCTCCGCCCGCTCGCCGAAGCCGCCGCGATCCTTACCCCTTGAGCAAGGCGCCACCCGCCATCGCCTGAAGCCTTCCGCGCGACAGGCTGCGCCACAGCCATTCGAGCGGGCCATAGGCGAAGCGCTCGAGCCAGGGCTTCGACCACAGCAGGATCAGCGCCCACACCAGCAGCACGACCAGATAGACTTCAGCCCGCGACAGCGCGCCGTAGAAGCCCAGGCCATAGCCGTAGAAGATAATGGTACAGATCACGCTGGTCATCAGATAGTTGGTGAACGCCATCCGTCCCGCCGCCGCCAGCCGCTCGGTCAGCAGTCCGCCGGGGCGCATCAGCAGCACGATCAGGCTGGCCCATGCCATGATCACCAGCGGGCGCACGGGCACGGTCAGTGGCATCACGGCGGCGGTCACCTGCACCAGTGCAAAGTCGGACCGCAGCATCCACAAAGCGAGCGCGGTATAATAAGGGATCCCGATGCCGAACCCGATCGCAATCCAGCGCAGATAACGGCGGCGCTCCCACTGGCCGGTGAGCATCCCGTTGCGGAACGCGGCCATGCCGAACAGCATATAGGCGAGCGTTTCCCAACCGAACTGGAAGATGCCGATCAGCGGCATCCAGGCGGCGGTCTTGAACCGATCGACCGCGATCCCCCACCAGTCGCCCCGGTACAGCGCGACCTGTTGCGTCAGCCAGTCGGTCGACGGCCTGCCGAAGGCCTGTTCGATCCCGGTGAGCGCTTCGCGCATCTCGGGATTGCCGGGTTGCGCCTGCGTGACGAGCGCGACCAACGGGATGAACGCGGTGACGAGAAACTCAAGGGCAAGCAGGATGCAGCCGACGATCAGCAGCGTCTTGACCCGCGCATTGCGGAACAGGAACGCGATCATGCCAATGAGCGCATAGTGGCTGAGAATATCGCCCCACCAGATCGCCCACATATGAACGAGACCGAATACCAGCAGCCAGATCATGCGGGCGTAGTGAACCGTCGCCGCGTTCTCACCCTTCGCCGTCGCGCGCTCGATCACCAACAGGGTCGATGCGCCGAACAGGAAGGAGAACAGCCCGCGCATCTTGCCGTCAAACAGCACGAAGTTGCCGAACCACGCCGCCAGGTCGATGCCGGTCGATCCGCCATACGCCGTCGGGTTGAAATAGGCCGGTGCCGGCATCGCAAAGGCGATGATGTTGAGCAACAAGATGCCAAGCACCGCGACCCCGCGCACGGTGTCGAGCGTCAGGTAGCGGTCGCCCGCCGCGATCGTGGCCATGTGGTATCTCCCCCCGTGTTAGCGGACGGGTACACCGCCGCGCCGCGTCGCGCCAGACCCGTCAGATCCAGCTGGCGATCGCGTCCAGCGGCTTGCGGCGCAGCGCGTGTTCAGGGATCGTCGCATGGGGCGCAGGATGACCGACCGCGACGATCATCACCGGCTTTTCAGTGTCCGGGCGCGCGCAGACGGTGTTGAGGAACTTCATCGGATTGGGCGTGTGGGTCAGCGTCGCGAGACACCCAGCGTTGAGCGCGGTCAGCAGCAGTCCGGTGGCGATACCGACGCTTTCGGTGACGTAATAGTTCTGGAAATCGTCGCCGGGGTTCAGCCCTCCGCGCCGCTGTCCGAAGATCACGATCAACCAGGGCGCGATTTCGAGATAGGATTTGTCGGCATCGGTGCCGAGCGGGGCGAGTGCGCGGAGCCATTCCGCGCCTGCCTTTCCGGCATAGAATTCGCGCTCCTCCGCCTCGGCGCCTTCGCGGATCGCGGCCTTGCCTGCCGCGCTTTCGACCACTGCGAAATGCCAGGGCTGGTGGTTCGCTCCGCTCGGCGCTGTCCCGGCGGCACGGATCGCCCATTCGATCGCCTCACGCGGGACGGGCGTCGCGGCGAAGGCGCGGCATGAGCGGCGCGTGGCGACAGTGTCGTGGAAGGCGCGTGCGGCAGCGATGCGCTGGTCGTCGTTCAGTTCGGGATAGGGGCGCCAGGGGACTGAGGGGACATCAGGCATGCGCGCAATTCCTTTCGGATCATCAGCTTGAGGCCGGACCAGATTTCATCCACCGCGCACACCTTCACATCGACCAGGCCGAGTGGCAGGGCCACCTCGCGGATCGTGTCCTCGGTGATGTCGGTGTCCATCTTCGCGGATTTCTTGGGCCAGGATGCCCAGATGAATCCGCTCGGCGCGATCAGCTGGCGCAGCGCCTTCAACTCGCGCTCGAGCGTCGCGCGACTGGTGACGAATATATGCGCGGCGTCGATGCCCGTGCAGGGCGCAGC
>JBHYGP010000031.1:0-2036 GCA_051858935.1 Sphingomonas sp. | reverse complement strand
GTGACCCACGACGAGATCTGCAAGCGGGTGCAGGCCGAGGTCATCGACCCGTGCCTCCTGTCGCACGCTGGCGGGCATATCGGCGAGAAACAGCCGCATCCCGGGCTTAAGGCCAAGCTTGTCAGCGAGCGCTGTGGTCGAATAGCCGGTGGTCATATGCCCCTCCTGCGGATCGTGCAGCCGGAGGGTGACAGATTGGGGGCGCGGAGGAAATGGCCGTCATTCCTCCCCTGCTGCGCAGGGGAGGAATTGGTATCACGCCATCGCGGCGTCGGGGCCCATCAGTGCGGGGAAGAAGCCTTCGTGCGCGCTGCGCAGGTCATCGATCTTCACGCACCAGTCGCCTTCGTCGAGTTCGAAGATCAGCCGGTCCTTGATCGTGCGGCCCATCGGGTCGGCGGGGACATCGGCGGCGGCAGCGGCGCTGAGGAATTCGGTCAGCGCCTCGTCTGGCACGGTGACGATGTAGAGACCCTGATCCTCGCCGAAGAAGCTGCCCGCGATGCCGAACGGCTGGGCCTGGTCGATCGTCGCGCCGATGCCGCTGGCAAGGGCCATTTCGGCGAGCGTCACCGCTACGCCGCCGTCGGACACGTCATGAACCGCGTTGACGAGGCCGCGCGTGATCATGTCGCGGACGAAGTCGCCGGTGCGCTTTTCGGCCTTCAGATCGACCGGCGGGGGCGGGCCTTCTTCGCGGCCGTGGATTTCGCGCAGCCAGATCGACTGGCCGAGATGGCCCATCCTCTCGCCCACTGCGATGATCGCGTCGCCGGTCGCCTTGAACCCGATCGTCATCGACTTCGACCAGTCGGCGAGGATGCCGACGCCGCCGATCGCGGGGGTGGGGAGGATCGCCGAACCGCCGCCGGTCGCCTTGCTCTCATTGTAGAGCGAGACGTTGCCCGACACGATCGGGAAGTCGAGCGCACGGCAGGCGTCGCCCATGCCCTCAAGGCAGCCGACGATCTGGCCCATGATTTCGGGCCGCTGCGGGTTGGCGAAGTTGAGGCAGTTGGTCACCGCGAGCGGGGTCGCGCCGACGCTGGTCAGGTTGCGCCACGCTTCCGCAATCGCCTGCTTCCCGCCCTCGACCGGATCGGCAAAGCAATAGCGCGGCGTGCAGTCGGTGGTCATCGCCAGCGCCTTGTCGGTGCCATGCACGCGGACCACCGCAGCATCGCCGCCGGGGCGCTGGACGGTGTCGGCGCCGACCATGTGGTCATATTGCTCCCAGATCCAGCGGCGCGAGGCGATGTCGGGCGAGCCCATCAGCTTGATCAGGTCAGCGGCGATGTCGGTGCTTTCCGGCTCGTCCGACAGCTCGGCGGGCGTGGGCGTCGGCACATGCGGGCGATCGTAAAGCGGTGCTTCGTCGGCGAGCGGGGCGAGCGGGATGTCGGCGACGACATCGCCCTTCCACTTCAGCACCATGCGGCCGGTATCGGTGACGGTGCCGATGACCGCGAAGTCCAGCTCCCATTTGCGGAAGATCGCCTCGGCGAAATCCTCGCGGCCGGGCTTGAGCACCATGAGCATCCGCTCCTGGCTCTCCGACAGCATCATTTCATATGGCGTCATGCCGGTTTCGCGCTGCGGGACATTGTCCATGATCAGCTCGATCCCGACGCCGCCTTTCGACGCCATCTCGACGCTGGACGAGGTGAGGCCCGCAGCGCCCATATCCTGGATCGCGACGATCGCGTCGGACGCCATCAGCTCGAGGCATGCCTCGATCAGCAGCTTTTCGGTGAAGGGGTCGCCGACCTGCACGGTCGGGCGCTTCTCGTCGCTATGCTCGTCAAAGTCCGCCGAGGCCATGGTCGCGCCATGGATGCCGTCGCGGCCGGTCTTCGATCCGACATACACCACCGGATTGCCGATGCCGGCGGCGGCGCTGTAGAAAATCTTGTCGGTCGCGGCGACACCCACGGTCATCGCATTCACCAGAATGTTGCCGTCATAGGCCTTGTGGAAGTTCACTTCCCCGCCGACCGTCGGAACGCCGACGCAATTGCCATAGCCGCCAATGCCGT
>JBHYGP010000030.1:0-6895 GCA_051858935.1 Sphingomonas sp. | reverse complement strand
CATCGTCACCAGTCCGGCGACGATCGCGATGATGACGAGAACCACGATCATCTCGAGCAGGGTGAGCCCCGCTTCGCCATTTGGCACCGTGTGGCGCTTGCCCTCCGCGGCATCGACTGCCACGGTGTCATCGAATTGTTTCAAAACTATGCGCATCGCAGCCCCATGCGTGTTCATCGTGAAAGCCATGTTACAGCCGGGACCTCTCAAAGAATGACTGGCAAACCCTTTTCGGAGTCCGCGAACGCCGCGTCCGGCGGCGTGTGGACGCTGGCGGGCGGGCAGGCGATCATAGCCGAGCCTGATGGCCCTGCAACCATCCTCGTCCCGAGCGAATCGGTGTCGCTGCTGCGCGTCGAGCTGCCGCTGGCGAGCCGGGCGAAGCGGGTCGAGGCGCTGCCCTTTGCGATCGAGGATCGGATCGCCGACCCGATCGAGTCGGTTCATATCGCGCTGGGCGCTGAAGTCGCGCCACAGACCTATCTGGTCGCGGTGGTGCGGCATGCGCAGATGGTGAGCTGGGTCGAAGCGGCGGAGTTGGGCGGGCTGGGTCATGCAGCGATGGTGCCGGATGCGCTCGCTTTGCCTGCGCCGGGGCCGGGTGAATGGTGTGCCGAAGCGCGGGATGGCCGGGTGTTGGTGCGCAGTGGCGACGGGACCGGCTTTGCGCTGCCCATGACTTTGGTCGGGCCGGCGTGGGAGCGGGCCGGGAGTCCGCGGATATGGAATTGCGGGCCGGTGGCGATTGGCGAGTTGCCGCAAACGCCGTGGACTGGCGGCGGCGGTGGGCTGGCCGAGCGGCTGGCGAGCCCGGCGATCGACCTGCGGCAAGGTGTTTATGCCCGGCGTGGTGCGCGCGGGAGTGGCTGGAAGAAGCGCCTCGCATGGATCGCGGCGGCGGGCATTGCGGCGCATGTCGTGATCGCGGCGGCGGATGTGGTGATGCTGCGGGTGATTGCCGAGCGGCGCGCCGAGGATGTGCGGTCGGCAGTGGCGCAGGCGGCACCGGGGGCCAATCTATCGGGCGACCTTGAGGCTTCAGTGGTCGGGATGTTGCCCATGGCTGGCCCGCCGCCGGGGCGTTTTGTCCCTGTGGTCACTGCAGCTTCGCGCGCGCTGGCACCGCTGTCGAGCGCAGTGACGGCGCGGGCGATGCGGTTTGAGGGCGATGCACTGGTGCTGGATATTGAGCCGGGCGCTCCTGATTTGGCCGATCGGATCCGCGCGGCGTTCCGCGCTGCGGCGGTTCCGGCGCAGGTGGGCGCAGGTGCGGACGGGGCTATTCGCGTGATGGTGACGGCATGAAGATCGAACGTTCGCCGACCATCGACGCGGCTGTGATGCGGGTCCAGCTGTGGTGGAGTGGCCTTAGCCCGCGCGAGCGGGTGCTGGTGGGCACGCTGGGTGCGATTCTGGCGGCGGTGATCCTGGTGTTCGGGATCGTCAAGCCGCTGCAGGGGGCGCGCGCCGACGCGATCGCCGATATCCGCAGCCACGAGACGCTGGCGGCGCGGGTGCGCGCTGCGGGGACGCTGGTCGCGCCGGGCACCCAGCCCAGGATGAGCGACGGTCCCCCGATCGAGGCGGCGCAGGCGGCGGCAAGTGCGGCGGGACTCACTGTCTCGCTGGCTCCGGGCGGCGCGGGCGCGACCGGGCAGGTCGCCGAGGCGAGTTATGAAGCCGTCGTCGGCTGGATTGCGGCGGTCGAGCGTACGACGGTGCTGCGCGCGCATCGGGTCGAGATGACCAAGGGGGGTGCGCCGGGCCGGGTCACCGCGAGCGTGGAGTTCGGCCAGTGAATGCCGTGACGATGGACGTGCCGACGCTGCCCTATGGCTATGCGCGCAACCATGGCGTCGTGCTGCGCGTGGGCGCTGGCGGGGTTGAGTGCGTGCATCGGCCCGATGCGGCGCTGGACGCGCTGCTGGAAGTGCAGCGAGTCGCACCGGGCGCGCGGTTTGTGGCGGTTTCGGGTGCCGAGTTCGATCAGGCGCTGGCGGCGAGCTATTCGGGGAGCGCGGGTGCGGCGGCGGAGTTCGATCTGGGCGGTATGGACCTGGCCGCGCTGGCCGATAGCGCGGCGGCGGTCGATGACCTGCTCGACTCGCGTGACGATTCGCCGGTCATCCGCCTGATCAACGCACTGTTGCTGGAGGCGGTGAAGGAAGGCGCGTCGGACGTGCATGTCGAGACGCAGGAAAAACGCGTCGTCGTCCGCTTCCGCATCGACGGGGTGCTGCGCGACAAGCTGGAACCGCGCCGCGAGCTCGCGCCGTTGCTGGTCAGCCGGATCAAGGTGATGGCGAAGCTCGACATTGCCGAAAAACGCGTGCCGCAGGACGGGCGCGTGACGCTGCGCATTGGCGGCCATGACGTCGATGCGCGCGTCTCCACCATCCCGACCCAGCATGGCGAGCGGGTGGTGATGCGCCTGCTGGAAAAGGGTTCGCTCAGCCTCGACATGGAGGCGCTGGGGATGAGCGCGCGCGACCGCGACGTGTTCGCGCGGTTGCTTGAGCGGCCGCACGGGATGTTGCTTGTCACCGGGCCGACCGGTTCGGGCAAGACGACCAGCCTCTACGCTGCGCTTCATCGGTTGAACGACCGCAAACGCAACATCATGACGGTGGAAGATCCCATCGAGTATGAACTTGCCGGCGTGGCGCAGACGCAGGTGAACGCGCGCACGGGGATGACCTTTGCGCGCGGGCTGCGCGCGATTTTGCGGCAGGACCCGGATGTGATCATGGTCGGCGAAATTCGCGATCAGGAGACGGCGGAGGTCGCTGTGCGATCGGCGATGACGGGGCATTTCGTGCTGTCGACGCTGCATACCAACAGCGCGGTCGGGTCGGTGACGCGGCTGATCGACATGGGGGTCGAGCGCTATCTGCTCGCGCCGATGCTGGTCGGCGTGGCGGCGCAGCGGCTGGTGCGGCGATTGTGCCCGAGCTGTCGCAGGCAGGATGTGGCGAGCGAGGGCGATTCGCTGTTGTTGGGCGGTGCGCTCAAGCCGGGCAAGAAGCTGTGGCGGGCGGTCGGATGCGATGACTGCCATGGCGATGGCTATCGTGGACGCGCCGGGCTGTATGAGGTCATCGCGGTGGACGAGAAGCTCCAGGCGATGATTCATGAGGGCGCATCCGAAGCCGATATCGAGGCTCATGCGCGGCGGGACAATCCGTCGCTGCTTGATGACGGCGTGGACAAGGTGCGCGCCGGGGTGACGACAGTCGAGGAAGTCGCGCGGGTGACAAGGGACGAAGGCTAGTGCCAGCCTTCACCTATCGCGCCGCAGATCGCGCTGGCGTTCAGAAAAAGGGCACCGTCGAAGCCTCCAGTGCCGCAGCCGCGCGGGCGATGCTGCGCGATCAGGGGCTGTTGCCGCTGGCGGTCGAGGCGGCGGGGGAGCGGCGGTCGATCGGGTCGATCCAGCTGCCCAAGCTCGGCCGCTCGGGCATGAGCGCGCGCGAGTTGGCGACGGCGACGCGGCAGATTTCGACCTTGGTCGGATCGGACATTCCGGTCGAGGAGGCGCTGCGGCTGGCGGCGAACCAGTCGGAGACGCAGCGGGTTTCGGGCATTTTGATGGAAGTGCGCGGCGCGATCCTCGACGGGCGCAGCTTTGCCAGCGCGCTGTCGACCCATCCCAAGACCTTTCCTGAGTTTTATCGCGCGTCGGTGGCGGCGGGGGAGGCGTCGGGGAAGCTCACCGAAGTGCTCGGCCATCTCGCTCATTTCGTCGAGAACCGGCAGGCGAATGCGCAGAAACTTCAGCTGGCGTTGCTCTATCCGGGGCTGCTGGCGACGGTGTCGCTGGGCGTGATCGTGCTGCTTCTGGTCTATGTGATCCCGGACATCGTCAATGTGTTCGTGTCGCGCGGGACCGACCTGCCGCTGCTGACCCGCATATTGATCGCAGTGTCGGGATTTTTGCAGGCATGGGGACTGTATCTCCTGATTGCCGGGCTTGCGGCCTATTTCGTGTTCAATCGCTGGGCGGCGGTCCCGGCCAACAAGCTGAAGGTTCATCGCGGCTTTACCGAGCGCTGGCCGTTCAAGCGCTTCTCCCGCCAGCACAATGCCGCGCGCTTTGCGGGGAGCCTGGCGACATTGGTCGAGAGCGCGGTGCCGTTGGTCGATGCGCTCCACGCGGCGGCGGCGGTGACGCCGAACCTGTGGGTGCGGGCGCGGGCGATGCATGTCGCGGCGCGGGTGCGTGAGGGGATCAGCCTGCGCGCGGCGATGGGTGAGGCGGGGGTGTTCCCACTGATGCTGACCGCGATCGTTGCTTCGGGCGAGGCGTCGGGCAAGCTCGGCCCGGCTTTGTCGCGCGCGGCAGATGAGCTGGACCGCGAGCTGGACGCGGTGACGAGCGCGCTGGTCGCGCTGGTCGAGCCGATGGTGCTGTTGCTGATGGGCGGCATGGTGCTGATGATGGTGCTGGCGATCCTGCTGCCGATCATCAATCTGAACGATCTGGTGACGTTGTAGGGAGGACTTGTCCGCCCACTGCTCGTCACCCTGAACTTGGTTCAGGGTCCGCCCCTCTTGGAGCGACTCAGTCGCTGGTGGCACGGTGGATGCTGAAACAAGTTCAGCATGACGGAATTGGTGTGGGGGAGCGCTTAAAGCTCCCCGGCGATGCTCGCCCCGGCGGGCAATCCGGCGAACGGCAGGAGGCGCGCGCCCTCTGGGGTCATCCTGATCGTCAGCTGGCCATCCTCGCTGAGCGTCGCGGTCATCAGGAGCTGGCGTTGCTGGGCGCGGGGGGTCAGGCGCATCTGGGTGGTGGTGCCGATCTTTTCCGAGACCAGCTGCAGCGGGGGGACGGGGACGGGAGCGCCGCCGCCCTTGGGGGTGCAGGTGCCGGCGTCGGTGGTCAGGCGGCCATCGATGCCCTGGCTCGACCCGCCGACCGCGATCCGGTCGAATTCGAGCTGCATCACCATGTCGCAGGCGAAGGGGAGGTTGGGCTGGAGCGCCTGAAGCAATGCGGCGTGGCTGCTGCCGCTGACCTTGTCGAGGACGGTGCTGCTGAACCCCGCGAGCGCGCGGCCGCCCATGTCGGTGTCGGGGCCGGTCGCGGTCCAGTCGGCCGCGAAGCCGAGGCTGGTGAGCGAGCGCAGCGGCGCCCAACGCCATTCGAACTTGCTGCCGCCTGCGACGCCGACCTCGCCATTCCACACCGTTCCGGCGACGCCGGTGCGCCATGGCTGGTTCTTGACGAATACGCTGGCGGGCATGGTCGCGATCATGGCGAGGGCATAAGCGGCTATGCCCAGCACGACGAAGACGGTAAGACGCCGCCGAGCCGACCAGGATGCCCGTGAAAATGCCGCCGATTCGCCGCCGAGCGCTGCTGACTGCTCTGGGATCAGGGCTGGTATTGCCGTCGGCATTTCTCGCAAGTCCCTCTGTCTTCGCAGCCGACAAGGTCAAGCGTGACAAGCGGCCGGTGGCGTTGCTGCTGCCGCTGAGCGGGCCGCGCGCCGCGCTGGGCCTTAGCATGCGACAGGGCGTGTTGCTCGCTGATTCTGGGCCGGAAATCACGGCTTATGATACCGGCGGGACGGCCGAGGGGGCGGCATTGGCGGCGCGCAATGCGTTGAAGGCCAAGGCGGCAATGATCCTTGGGCCGGTGACCGCCGAAGAGTTGAAAGCGGTCACGGCGGAGGTTGCGCGGCGGGTGCCGGTGATCGCCTTTACGAACAACGCGGTCGCGCGCGGGCCGGGCAGCTTCGTGTTCGGGATTACGCCCGCACAGGTGACGAGCGCGGTGCTGCGCTATGCGCGGTCGCGCGGGGTGCGCAGTGTCGTGGTGGTCGATGATGGATCGCCGTGGAGCGTTGCAGCGGCGCTGGCGGCGGGCAAGGCGCAGGGCGAGGTTGGGCTGGACATTCGCGTGCTGACGGTCGTTGAGGGTCAGCCGCTGCCGTCGGCCGGGGATGCGCCGGATGCGGTATTGTTGCCGGGAAGCAGCGAGACGGTGCTGGCAGCGGCGCGCAATCTGAAGGGCAGCGGCGTGCAATTGCTCGGCACGGTGCAGGCGCTCGATCATCGTCCGGCGGCGCTGGAGACGCTGGATGGCGCGTGGATCGCGAGCCCCGATCCGGCGGCGTTCGGGCGGTTCGCGGGGGAGTTCCGCTCGCGCCATGGTGGTACGCCGGGGGCGCTGGCGGCGTTAGCCTATGACGCGGGCGGGGTGGTCAAGACGCTGCGGGGCAAGGGATCGCTCGACGAGGCGGCGTTGCTGGCCGAGACGAATTACAATTGCGTCACCGGAAATGCGCGCTTCCGCAGTGATGGCAGCGTGGCGCGTGAGCTGGCGATCCTGGTCGCGGGTGCGCAGGGATATGAGCCGGTGGCGGTGAGCCTGGGGGCGTGAAACCGGAGCCCGGCGAGGAGGGGTTTACCCTGCTCGAACTCATCATCTCGCTGGGACTGTTCGCGCTGATCGCGGTGGCGGGACTGACGTTGCTCAACAGCGTGATGACGACGCAGGAGCGGACCGAGGGGCGGCTCGACCGGACGGCGGCGATCCAGCGGACGATGTTCGTGCTGCAGAGCGACCTTGACCAGATCACGCGCGGCGGGGTGAGCGGCGGGGGAAGCAGCATTGCCTTTACCCGCGTCGCCGCAGGGATGGGCGGGCCGCCGGTGCCGTTGCGCTATGCGGCAAGCGGGGGCGCGTTGGTGCGGGCCGCGCCGCAGCCGCAACTGTTGCTAACCGGAGTGAGCGGGATGCGCTGGCGCTTTCTCGACGGGCAGCGCTGGGTCGATCGCTGGCCGCCGAACGAGGAGCGCAAGGACGACTGGCCGCGCGCGGTGCAGGTCGAGATGCAGCTGGCGGGTGAGCGCGGGCCGCAGGGGACGCTGCGTCGTCTCGTGGCGC
>JBHYGP010000029.1:3167-6896 GCA_051858935.1 Sphingomonas sp. | reverse complement strand
ATCGACCCCGGCAGCGATGAGGGCCGCGAGGCGATCCTCAAGCTGATCGATCAGGCCGACATATTGGTCGAGGATTACCGCCCCGGCGTGATGGCCAGCATGGGCTATGGCTGGCCTGAAATGGCGGCGATCAATCCGCGGCTGATCTATTGCTCGGTCACTTTGTGCGGCCAGACCGGCCCCTATGCGCACAAGCCCGGCCATGATCCCGTCGCGCTCGCCATTGCCGGGGCGCTGTCACGGATCGGCGAAGACCCCGACCGCCCTGCCTTTCCCGGCGTTCCGGTCGCCGACCTGCTCAGCGGGTCCAACGCCGTCATCGGCATCCTCGCCGCCGTCATCGCGCGCGCGACGACGGGCAAGGGGCAGCAGGTGGATATTGCCATGTCCGATGCCTCGCTCGCACTGATCGGCAACATCCTCTCGCGCAACCCGGACCTCGCCAAGGCACCGCCCAAGGGGATGCACCGCGCCGACAGCGGCATCTGGCGCTGCGCCGATGGCGAGTGGCTGGTGACGACTGACATGGAGCCGCGCTACTGGCGCATCTTCGTCGAGACGATCGGCCTGCCCGACCTTGCCGACAAGCAGATGGATCGCGCCAACTGGCCCGCAATGAAGGACCGCATCGCGCAGGTGATGGCGACGAAACCGCGCGACGCATGGCTCGCCATCCTCGACGCGGCCGGCACGCAATTCGCCCCGATCCTGACCGTCGCGCAGGCGATGGAAGACCCGCACAATCACGCGCGCGGCATGATCCTCGACCTGCCCGCGCCCGGCGGCGGCACGGTGCGCCACACCGGCTGCCCGATCCGGCTTTCCGACACCCCCGCCACCCCCGCTGCCGTCGCCCGTCCCGCGGGTGCCGATACGGCGGAGGTGCTGGCGAGCCTTGGCTACACCGCGGCGCAGGCCGCTGCACTTGAAGGACGACTCCCGTGACCGAAGCCACCCGCGAACGCCCGCTTGAAGGGCTGCGTGTCATCGACCTGACCCGCGCGCTTGCCGGACCCTATGCGACGCTGTTGCTCGCCGGGCTGGGGGCGGAGGTGATCAAGGTCGAGGATCCCAAGGGCGGCGATCTGGCGCGCGAGAACAGCCCCTATGTCGGTCGCGACGGCATCACCGTCGAGCGCAAGCATGACGACGATGTCTCGATCAGCCACCTGACCCGCGCGCGCGGCAAGCTGGGCGTATCGCTCAACCTGAAGTCCCCCGAGGCCAAAGAGGTGTTCCTCGATCTCGTCCGCACCGCCGACATCGTGGTCGAGAATTTCACCGCCGGTACCGCCGAGCGGCTGGGCGTGGGGTACGAGGCCGCCAAGGCCGCCAATCCGCGCATCATCTATTGCTCGCTCTCCGGCTTCGGCGCGACCGCGCCGGAAGGCGGCAAGGCGATGGACATCATCATCCAGGCGCTGTCGGGCGCGATGTACGCCAGCGGCGGGCCGGGCGAGCCGCCGGTGCGGATCGGCATCCCGATCGCCGACATGCTTGCCCCGGTTTTCTCGGTGATCGGCATCCTCTCCGCGCTCGAACAGCGCCACCGCACCGGGGTCGGCCAGCATATCGATGTGTCGATGCTCGGCGCACTGACCAGCTTCGTGGCGATCGAGAACTGGTCGGCAATGGCGGCGGCGGGGATGCAGGCGCGCACCGGCCTGACCGTTCAGCGCCTCTCGCCCTTCGGCGTGTTCGAATGCGCCGACGGCTATGTCGCGGTGGTGGCGGTGCATGAGAAGCTGGCGCAGGGCCTGTTCCGCGCGATGGGGCGGCCCGAGCTGTCGGACGACCCGCGCTTCGCCAATCGCGACAGCCGCGTTGCCAATGCGGTGGTGCTGGAAGAGACGATCAACGGCTGGTCGCGGCAGCATACAGTGGAACATGTGGTCGCGGTGCTGGAGGCGCAGGGTGTCCCGGTCGCCCCCGTCCGGCATCCCGAGGACGCGCTGCTCGACCAGCGCATCGTCTCACGTCATGAGGCGGTTTCAGTAGCGCACCCCAGTTACGGGTCGCAGGTGGATCTGCGTACTGCAGGCATCCCGATCGTGTTTTCGGGCGCCGATACCGGTTTCGACGATGTCACCCCGATCCTGGTTGGCGAGCACAACGACCGGGTGCTCACCGCGACCTTGGGCTATGATGCCGAGCGGATCGCGCAATTGCGCGAACGGGGCGTGATCTGATGAGCGATCCAGCGGCGCTGCTGATCGCGGCGTGCGACGATCCCGGCGCGGTGGCGGAGCGGCTGCGTTCCGATGGACAAGCGGTGATCCGCGTGCTGGGGCAGGACGCGCCCTATGCGCTGCTGCGCGCCGCGGCACGCGCGCCGGTGCGTATGGTCCCCCGCCCCGGCCCGACGCCCGATGCCGATACGCTGGCGGGCGATGGTACGCTGTCGCAGCGGGGCAGGTCGCTCCTGCAGCAGATCGTCGGGGATGCGAGCGGCACACCGCTGCTGTTTACCCATGCCGATAGCGAGTTGCCGCAGCTGTTCGCGACAGTCCGCGACCTGATCCGCGCGGGCGATATCGCCGCGCGGCCGATCCATATGCTCGACCTCGGCCACCAGCCGCGCGAGTCCAGCCGGGCCTATAATGCGGCGCGGATTGCCCAGCTCGTCGATTGGCTCGGCGAGGTCGATGCCGATCACCTCGCCGCATGTGCCACCGAAGAGCGTGCGCGTCCGGCGGCGATGCAGCACCTATCCGGCGCGCTGCGGATCGCGGCGATCGGTGCGGTGCACGCCCTTCCTCCCGCGGAATGGCTGGAGCTGGTAAGCCAGGTTCCCGGCGAACCCACCGGCGGGCCTGTGTTCGTGCTCGGCTCTGGCCACTTCTCAACCGCCCGCGCCCGCGACCTGGCCGCGCGTGGCCTTGATGCAAAGGCGGACGATCAGGATTGGGGTGATCCGCTGGTCGTCGCCTGGGCCGATAGCCCGGAAACGCTCGACCGCCTGTCCGACCCCGCCCGGCTCGTGCCGCGCAAGCTGATGCCGGCAACCGAGCGCGCCAGCGCTGCGATCGCGCGGATGACGGCACTGGGGATCGCCCGTGCGGTGATCGTCGAATCCGTCGGCGATGAAGCGGCGGCGTGGGACGCCGGCTATCTCACCCGCACCCTCGAAGCCGCCGGATTGGCGGTCGAGCGGATCGGCGCGCCACCGCCCCCTGCTCCAACAGCTGGCGCGCCGCGCGCCGCGCCGCGTCCGCAGGACGGACGCCGCAGCCGCAAGTCGCTGGCTTCGATCGCCAGCTTCGGCGCGTATCAGCGTGACTGGTTCAAGGGGGTGCGCGCCGAGGTCGCGGCCGGTGCACCGCTCGCGATCGTCAACGCGAATTCGCCGCAGGAGATCCTGCGCGCGATGGAGGTGCCGTTCGTCGTCAACCAATGGTGGGCGTCGATCGCCGCCGCCAAACAGCAATCGCCGCGCTATTTCCAGCTGCTCCGCGACCATGGCTATCCCAGCGACGCCGAGGCCTATAGCGCACAGGGGATCGCCGCATCGTTCGACATGGACGCAGAACAGGCACCATGGGGCGGCCTCCCCCGCCCCGCCTTCGTCCAGGCACCCGTAGGAACCGACGCGACGCCGCGCATCTTCGACCATTGGGCGCGCGAAACCGGGGCGGAGCCATTCCTGTTCGAGCGCAGCATCGAAAGCCGGATCGACTTCCCGGTCGACTGGTGGGACCGGCTGCACGACGACTGGGACAGCGCGATCGA
>JBHYGP010000029.1:0-3157 GCA_051858935.1 Sphingomonas sp. | reverse complement strand
CGAGCCCGAACGGCTCGACCTGATGACCGCCGAACTGCACGCGGTGATCGCACGGATCGAGGCGACCACCGACCGCCGCTTCGATCCCGACCGCTTCTCCCGGATCATGGATCTGGTGAACGAGCAGGAGGATTATTACCGCCGCACCCGCGACCTGATCGCGGGCGCCCACCCCGCGCCGGTGTCGATCAGCGACACCATGCCCGCGACGATGGTGCCGCAATGGCATCGCGGAACCGAGTGGGCACGCGACGCGGCGCGGGACTTCTACCGTGAGGTCAAGGCACGCCACGAAGCGGGCGAGGCCGCCTGCCCCGGCGAGAAGCTGCGCCTGATGTGGGTCGGGCGCGGCATGTGGAGCGACATGGGTTTCACCCAGCGCTGGGAGGAAAGCCATGGCGCGGTATTCGTCTGGTCGATGTACCTGGCGCTCGCCGCCGACGGCTATATCCGCCGCACGGCCCCCGGACAGGACCCGATGCGCGCGCTCGCCGCGCGGTTCGTGACGATGGGCGACGAGCTGCGCATGCCGACTTGGGCCGGGGCGTGGCATGTCCGCGAGGCACAGAGCCATGCCGTCGACGGCGCGGTGGCGCTGAGCGATGCCGACCCGTTCGTGCTGCGCGCATTGCGCCGCGCCGGGGTGCCGGTGCTGAGCCTCGACCTCGATAATTACAATCGCGAGGCGAGCGATGGCGACGCGGTGGATCGCCAGATCGCGGCGTTCCTCGAAGGACCGGTCAGCGACTACGCCGCGCGGCGCGGCTGAGGCGATGTTCACTCAATCCTCCCCCGCCAGCGGGAGGTGGCGCCGAAGGCGACGGAGGGGGAGGACGGCTATGTCCTCTAGCCTTTCGCCGACGAACTTCCAGCCGCCGTGCTTCCTCCCCCTCCGTCACGCTGCGCGTGCCACCTCCCCCTGGCGGGGGAGGATTGAGTGGGAATCGATGCCGCCCAGGCCTTGCCAGCGGGCGACGGGCGGGTCAGTGAACGGCGGCAATCAGTATCGGAGTGTCCCATGAAGCGCCGCCTTGCATCCTCCACCGTCAACCCGGTCGGCCTCGGCTGCATGTCGCTCAGCCACGCCTATGGCACCCCGCCCGCGCGGGAGGATGCGATCCGGTTGCTCAACCAGGCGCTCGACCTCGGCTATGACCATCTCGACACGGCGGCGCTCTACGGGTTCGGCGCGAACGAGAGCCTGATCGGCGAAGCGGTCGCGCATCGCCGCGACGACTATTTCCTCGCCTCCAAATGCGGGATGACCGGCGTCGATGGCAAGCGCGTGATCGACGGGCGGCCCGAGACGCTGCGCGCCACCATCGAGGAGTCGCTGACCCGGCTGCGCACCGACCGAGTCGACCTCTATTACCTCCACCGCTGGGACAAATCGGTGCCGATCGAGGAGTCGGTCGGCGAACTCGCGCGGCTGGTCGAAGCGGGCAAGATCGGCGCGATCGGTCTGAGCGAAGTGTCCGCCGCGACGCTGCGCCGCGCGCATGCGGTGCATCCGATCGCGGCGGTGCAGAATGAATATTCGCTATGGTCGCGCAACGTCGAACTAGGCGTGCTGGAAACCTGTGCAGAGCTGGGCACGACGTTGGTCGCCTTCTCGCCCGTCGCGCGCGGCTTCCTCGCCGGCGCGCTTGCGTCACCCGATGTGCTGGAAGAGCGCGATATCCGCCGCATGATGCCGCGCTTCAACGCCGATAACTTCGCGCGCAACCTAACGCTGCTCGACGCACTCCGCGCTATCGCGTCCGAACGCGGGATCACCCCGGCGCAACTCTGCCTGCAATGGGTGTTCGCGCAAGGCGAGCATGTCGTGGCCATCCCCGGCACCACCTCGTCCGCGCACCTTGCCGAGAATGTCGCGACGCCGGTCGAGCCCTTGCCTGGCGAGGTGCTCGCCGAACTCGACCGCATCTTTGCGCCCGACGCGATTGCCGGCCCACGCTATCCGGCGGCGACGCAGGCGGAGATTGATACCGAGGAGTTCTAGGCCTCGGCGAGCACCGCGCGCGTATCCTCAAACGCCAGATCGACCAGCGCGCGCATTGCCGCCTCGGCCGCGTCGGCGTCGCCCGCGATGATCGCGTCGCTCACCCGCGCGTGATCCGGCACCGGGTCGCGCGGCAGCGCCTTGGTCCGCTGCTTGAACCGGGTGGTCCAGTTGACCGCCGCGCCGATGCTGGCACTGAGCGTGATCAGCGCATCGTTACGCGTCGCCTGCAGCAGCGCATCGTGGAACGCGCGGTCGGCGTCGCGCCCCGCTTCGGTCTCCAGCGTGTGTCGCCGCATGCCGACCAGCGCGGCCTTCATCGCGGCGATGTCGTCCTTGTCCCGGCGCTGCGCCGCAAGCCGCGCTGCTGCAGGTTCGACGATGGCGCGCAGTTCGAACAGGTCGCGGATGAAGGCGGGATCGGGCTCGCCCGAAAAGGCCCAGGCGACGATATCGGGATCGAGCAGGTTCCACCGGCTGCGCGGCAGCACCCGCGTCCCCGCCTTGGTCCGGCTTTCGACCAGCCCCTTGGCGGCGAGCACCTGAATCGCCTCGCGATAAGCGCTGCGGGACACATCGAGTGCTTCGGCATTGGCGACTTCGCCGGTCAGCCGCTCGCCCGGCGCGATTGCGCCGCTGACGATCGCGCGACCGAGATAATGCGCGACCGCGCCGCGCAGGCGGCGGCCGGTGCTGCGTTCGCGTTTGGGTTCACCGGGTTCGGACGGCTTTTCCAGTTTCACCTCTCGCCTCTCGTCACGGTCCGATTGCCTACGCGCCAAAAATCGCGCTCGCAATGCGACATGCGAACTTCCATTTTATTTTATGTCGGACTAATTCAGATGGAAAGGGAGAGGTTCGATGGTTCGTTTGCTTCAGCACCGTGCGTCCGATGGCGCGCGCCGGGTGATCGCCGCAACTGACGGCGCGGCGCGGTTCGTCCGTGGCTTTGGTGACGTTCGCACGATGGCTGCTGCGGCGATCGACCGCGGCATCGGCCTCGCCGCGCTGGTCGAGGACGCAGGCTATGACGAGGCGGTCGACCTTGCGGCAGCGGCGGCGGCGGGGGAATTGCTTGCCCCGATCGACCATGTCGACCCCGCGCATGTCGTGGTGACCGGAACCGGCCTGACCCATCTCGGGTCGGCGGAGGGG
>JBHYGP010000028.1:0-6918 GCA_051858935.1 Sphingomonas sp. | reverse complement strand
CTGCCGTTCGGCACCCTCGACCAGCGCGATCATGCGGTCGAGAAAGCCCTGTCCCGGCTCCTGCGTCACGCGCACCTTGATCCGGTCGGAGATGACGCGCGTGCCTGCGGTCACCGCCGAGCGGTCGCCGCCCGCTTCACGGATCACCGGCGCACTTTCGCCGGTGATCGCGCTTTCGTTGACCGATGCGACGCCCTCGACAACCTCGCCATCGGCGGGGATCAGGTCGCCGGTCTCGACCAGCACCAGATCGCCCTTGGCGAGCAGCGACGCGCCGACCAGCCCCCAGGCGTCCCCGACGCCGATCAGGCGCTTGGCCTGAAGCTCCGCCTTGGTCGCGCGGAGCGAGGCGGCCTGCGCCCGTCCCCGGCCTTCTGCCAGCGCCTCGGCAAAGGTGCCGAACAGCACGGTCAGCCACAGCCACACGATCAGCTGGATCTGGAACGGGATGGCGAGATCCTCGCCCCCGATCCCGAGCAGCACGGTCAGCAGCAGCGCCACCACTGCCGTCACGAACATCACCGGGTTGCGGATCAGCTGGCGCGGATCGAGCTTCTTGAAGGCATCGCCGATCGCCGGAAGGATCAGGTCAGCGGTGAACATGGATTTGGTGGTCATCGGTCGACACTCAGAAGAGCTGGCCGTGGATCATCGCGATCTGATCGGCGATGGGTCCAAGCGCGAGCGAGGGGAGGAAGGTCAGGCCGCCCAGGATCAGGATGATCCCGACAAGCAGGCCGACCCACAGCGCACCGGTGGTCGGGAACGAGCCCGCGGTTTCCGGCGTGTATTTCTTGGCGGCGAGGCTGCCCGCGATGGCCAGCACCGGCACGATCACGAAGAAGCGGCCCAGCCACATCGCGACGCCGAGCAGCGCATTGTAGAAGGGCGTGCCGGAGGAGATGCCCGCAAAGGCCGAGCCGTTATTTCCCGTCGCCGAGCTGAACGCATAGACGATCTCCGAAAAGCCGTGCGGCCCCTTGTTGAGCGGCCCCGCAAGCCCGTCCGGCAGCACGGCGGCGAGCGCCGAGAAGCCGAGGATGCACAGTGGCAGGATCGCGATAGCGAGAACCGCCAGCTTGACCTCGCGGCTTTCGATCTTCTTGCCGACATATTCGGGCGTGCGTCCGACCATAAGGCCGGCGACGAACACCGCGAGGATCGCGAAGAGCAGGAAGCCATAGATGCCTGCACCGACGCCGCCGATCACGATCTCGCCCAGCTGCATGTTGAACAGCGGGATCATGCCGCCGAGCGGAGTGAAGCTGTCGTGCATCGCATTGACCGCGCCGCACGAGGCCGCGGTGGTGACGACCGAGAACAACGCGCTCGCGGCAATGCCGAACCGGACTTCCTTGCCTTCCATATTGCCGCCGGGGACGCCGAGCGCATGGAGATTGGGGTTGCCTGCGGCTTCGGCCCAATAGGCGACGCTGGCACCCGCGGTGAACAGGATCAGCATGGCGGCGAGGATCGCCCAGCCTTGACGGGTGTTGCCGACCGCCTTGCCAAAGGTCCAGGTCAGCCCCGCGCCGATTGCGAAAATCGACAGCATCTGGACGAGGTTGGTCAGCGCATTGGGGTTCTCGAACGGGTGCGCACTGTTGGCGTTGAAGAAGCCGCCGCCATTGGTGCCGAGCATCTTGATCGCCTCCTGCGAAGCGACCGGGCCGAGCGCGATCGATTGCTTGACGCCCTCAAGGCCAGTGGCTTCGAACAAGCTGGCAAAGGTCTGCGGCACGCCATTGGCGACGAGGAACAGCGCATAGACCAGACAGATCGGCAACAGCAGGTAGAGGGTGACGCGCGTGACGTCGGCCCAGAAATTGCCGAGTCCGCTCACCTGTCGCCGCGCAAAGCCGCGGAACAGCGCGAAGGCGATCGCGATGCCGGTTGCCGCCGACAGGAAGTTGTGGATCGTCAGCCCCAGCATCTGACTGAGGATCGACAGCGCGACCTCGCCCGAATACCATTGCCAGTTGGTGTTGGTGGTAAAGCTGATCGCGGTGTTGAACGCGCCATCGGCGGTGAGGCCGGCCAGCCCGCGCGGGTTCATCGGCAGCACGCCCTGCAGCCGCAGCACCGCATAGGTGAACAGCAGCAAGGCGAGGTTGAAGATCAGCAGGTGCAGCGCGTAGCGGCGCCAACTCTGCTCGACGGTCGGGTCGATCCCGGCGAGCTTGTAGAAGCCGCGCTCGACCGGACCCAGCACCGCGTGGAGCGGCGTGCGGCGGCCTTCATACAATGCAAACAGCCACAGCCCGATCGGCTTGGCGAGCGCCGCGACCAGCGCGACGAACAGGAGGATCAACCCCCATCCCTGGACGGTCATGATGATGCTTTCAGAATTTCTCGGGCCGGACGAGCACGGCGGCGAGGTAGATCAGCAGGGCGAGCGCGGTGATGCCGGCGAGCGTGAGGTGAAGCGTCATCGCTCAGGCCTCGTCACACAGGCGCAGATAGGCGAGCGTCGCGAGGAACAGGCCGCCGAGCAAGGCGAGCCAGATCAGGTCAGACATGGGCGGACTCCGAATGGTTTCGGAGGGTCAATTAGGCGCGAAGCCCGTTAAGGTTCGCCGGTGAATGCGGGCACCGGGCATTAAGAAAGCATATAGGGCGACGAGATTCCCTTGCTCCGTCATGCTGAACTTGTTTCAGCATCCACCCTTCCCCAAGCGGCTCGGTCGCCTGTTGATAGGTGGATGCTGAAACAAGTTCAGCATGACGGTAGGAAGAAACGTGCCTGACCCCGACTCTCGCCCCTCCCCCGAGGCCCTGCTGCGCGCCGCGCGGCGTGAGGAACGCGGACGGCTCAAGATCTTCCTCGGCGCAGCGCCCGGCGTCGGAAAGACGTTCGAGATGCTGCGCGAAGGCGCCGAGCGGCTGCGCGGCGGCGTCGACGTCGTTGTTGCGGTGGTCGAAACCCATGGCCGCGCGGAAACACAGGCGCTGGTCGCGCCGTTCGAGGTGATCGCCCGCCGCGCCCTGCCCTATCGCGGTCATGACCTGGAGGAGATGGACCTCGACGCGGTGCTGACGCGGCGGCCCCAGCTCGCACTGGTCGACGAATTCGCCCACACCAATGTCGAGGGCAGCCGCCATCCCAAGCGCTGGCAGGATGTGATGGAGCTGCTCGACGCGGGGATCGATGTCTATACGACGCTCAACGTCCAGCATGTCGAGAGCCTCAACGACGTCGTCGCGAGCTTCACCAAGGTTCGCGTGCGCGAAACGGTGCCCGACAGCGTGTTCGACGGCGCCGAGATCGAGGTGGTCGACCTGCCGCCCGACGAACTGATCGAGCGGCTGAAGGACGGCAAGGTCTATATCCCCGCCGAAGCGTCGCGCGCGCTCGGCCATTTCTTCTCCAAGCCGAACCTGTCGGCGTTGCGTGAGATGGCACTGCGTCGTGCTGCGCTGAGCGTGGATCAGGCGTTGCTCGAACATCTCGACGCCAGCGCCCTGCCGGGCACCTTTGCCGGGGGCGAGCGCGTGCTGGTCGCGATCAGCGAGCTGGCCGGCTCCGATACGCTGGTGCGCGCGGCCAAGCGGCTTGCCGACGCGCTGCGCGCGCCATGGCAGGCGGTCTATATCGAAACCCCGCGCGCCGAGCAGTTCGGCGAAGACGAAAAGCGCCGCATCGCCGATACGCTGCGCCTCGCCGCCAGCCTAGGTGCCACGATCGCAACCGTTCCGGCGGCGAGCGTGATCGAGGGGCTGTCCACCCACGTCCAAGGGATGCGCGCGACCCAGCTGGTAATCGGCAAATCGGTGCGCAGCTGGTGGTTCGAACTACGCCATGGATCGGTCGTCGGCGCGATGCTGCGCGCACGCGACGGGCTGGCCGTCCATGTCATTCCGGCGGCTGAAACAGGGACGGTCAGACCAGCCCGCGCACCCAATGCGCGCTGGGGCGATCCCACAGCCTATGCCGGCATCGTCGCAATGATCGCCGGGACCACCCTGTTCGGCAAGCTGGTCGAGCCGTGGATCGGGCTGGGCGGTGTCGATCTCATCTTCCTGCTCCCGGTCATCCTCGCATCGGGAAGGTTCGGGCTGCGGCCAGGACTGGCGACCGGATTACTCGCCGGCCTCGCCTACAATTTCTTCTTCCTGCCCCCGCTGCACACCTTCACCATCGCCGACCCGCAGAGCCTGCTGACGATGTTCGTGCTGATCGGCATCGCGGCGTTCACTGCTAATCTTGCTGCCAAGCTCAAGGCGCGGGCGACGCTGGGCGCGCGCGGGGCGCAGGAGAATGCCGCCATCGCCGCATTCGGTCAGTCGCTGGCACGCGCATCGGACTGGGTATCGACCAGCGAGATCGTCTGCGAAGAAGTGTCGCAACTGCTCGACGTCAATGTCATCCTGCTCAACCGCCGCGATGCCGCACTCGTCACCGTCGCCAGCTGCCCCACCGCCGAAGGCGAGCTGGGGCCGGTCAACGCCGCCGCCGCCGACTGGTCATGGGACCGGGGCGAGCCGGCCGGGGTCGGCACCGCAACGCTCAACGCCGCCGACTGGCAATTCCACCCGCTCAAGACAGCGCTCGGCGTGCTCGCGGTCATCGGAATCGCGCGCGCCGACGGGCGCGATCCGGTGCGGGCCGACCGTGCCGTTCTACTCCAGACGCTGCTCGGCCAAGCCGCGCTGGCCCACGAACGGTTGAAGCTGGAGGACGAGGTGCGCGAGGTCAGCCTGCTCAAGGAGCGCGACCGGCTCCGCGCCGCGCTGCTGTCCTCGATCGGGCACGATCTGCGCACGCCGCTCACCTCGGTCGCCACCGCGATCGATGCCATCGCGATCGACCACCCCGGCGCGCCGACCCTGCCGATCGCGCGGATGGAGGTCGCCCGGCTGCGCCGCTTCCTCGACAATCTGGTCGACATGGTGCGGATCGACGCGGGCGCGCTGGAGTTGCGCCCCGAGCCAATCGATCTCACCGACGCGATCGGCGGCGCGGTCCACGACCTCAAGGATCTGTTCCGCGGACGGCATATCGACCTGCGCGTCCCCGCCAACCTTCCCTTCGTCACCGCCGACCCGACGCTGTTGCACCATATTCTGATCAATCTTCTCGCCAACGCCGCGCAGCATGGCGGTGAAGCTGGCAACATCACGATTGAGGGCACGCGCACGTCCGATGCGGTCGAACTGTCCATTCGGGATGACGGACCTGGTCTCGATAGCGGGCAGGAAACGCTGATCTTCGAGACATTCGCACAAGGGCGCGGGGGCGATCGCCATGGCGGCAGTGGGCTGGGGCTCGCGATCGTCAAGGGTTTCGCCGCCGCCATGGCGGTAGGCGTGCAGGCACGCAATCATCCAGCCGGCGGTGCCGTCTTCAGCTTGCGCTTTCCCAAGCAGTTGTTGCAGGGTTCTACGCCCTCCTCATAGTCGTGCGCCAATATGGCGAGGGTCGCCCAGAACGCAGCGAGTCCGGAGGCTGGCGTCGTCGGCGCGACCCCGAAGACGCTTCGGCATACGATGCTTACCTGGCTGGCCGAGCGCGGGGTGCCGTCGGAGCAGCGACAGATGCTCGCCGGACATAGCGCGCAGGGCACGACCGCGCGCGCAACTATGAGCATTTGTCGCCCACCTATCTGAATGCCGCTGTCGCGGCGATCGATGCGCTTTTCGACGAGCTCTCGAAGCACACCCAAGTGCACTTGCGATACGCCAGCGATACCGAACACAAACAAGCTCTGGCCGCCTAGGCCAGAAAATCTCTTATTTTCAATGAATTAGGTTGGTGGAGCTGAGGGGAATCGAACCCCTGACCTCTGCAGTGCGATTGCAGCGCTCTCCCATCTGAGCTACAGCCCCGCTCCACGTTCCGGCGCCGCCGGAAGGCGGTCACTAGCCGCCATACACAGGCTTTGCAACTTCCATCGCACCCGATGTTCCGGCCCGGCTGGCGTGCGCGTCCGCTCGTCGCAACGCGGCCCCCACCGTTCGGAACAAAGCCCTGTCCCCACTCATTTTTTTGCTGTGGGGCGTGCGGATGGCGCGCGCCTGAAACCGGCAGGATGAGGAGGACCTTATGGGCTACGAACCCTATCGCAACGACAATCGCAACGACTGGGGCGTGAGCGACCGCGCATCGTCGCGCCGCTCCGGCTATGGCTATGGATATGACCCGGATCGCGACCGCTATCGATCGAGCGCGCGCGAATATGCCGCTGCGGACTATGACGACCGGGCCCGCGATGAGCGTGGACGCGACTATCGCAGCGAGGACCGCTACGGCGCACGTGGCTATCGCGGCGGGCGCGACGATGACGACCGCTATACCAGCGGCAGCCGCGGTTATCGCAGTCAGCATGACGAAGGTCGCTACGAACGCCCCCGTGCCCGTGGGCCGGAAGGCTATAGCTATGACGATCGCGGCTTCTTCGACCGCGCCGGCGACGAGGTCCGCTCCTGGTTCGGCGACGAAGAGGCCGAGCGCCGCCGCGCGATGGATGCGCGCTATGACGCACGTTACGGCAATGACGACGACTATCACGGCTGGCGTCGCCGCCAGATCGACGATCTCGACCGCGACTATCACGAATATCGCCGCGAGAATCGCACGCGGTTCGAGAATGAGTTCGGCGCCTGGCGCAGCGAGCGACAGGGGCAGCGCAGTTCGCTCGCTCGCGTGACCGAGCATATGGAGGTCATCGGGTCGGATGGCGCGCATATCGGCACGGTCGACAAGGTGCGCGGCGACCGCATCATCCTGACCAAGAGCGATGCCGATGCCGGCGGACATCACCATTCGATCCCGTCGCGCTGGATCGAGTCGGTCGATGACAGGGTGACGGTGCGCAAGACCGCAGACGAGGCGAAGGCCGCGTGGCGCGACGAAGAGCGCAGCGGCGCGCTGTTCGGCGAGCGCGACGACCGTGGCGGCGCGCATTATCTCAATCGCAG
>JBHYGP010000027.1:0-6923 GCA_051858935.1 Sphingomonas sp. | reverse complement strand
GGGGCCGCGCAGCCCATAGACCGCCACACCCACCAACAGCACAAAGCCGATCAGCGGCAGCCACAGCTTCCAGCGGGTCATTCCGCCTCCTCCCGCCGCCGCGCATTGCGGCGCGTGCGGAACAGCCGCCCGAACAGCGACAGCGCGCCGCCCAGCGCGATCAGCCCGCCGCCGAACCAGATCAGCGTCACGAACGGCTTCCACCACAGGCGCAGCTGCCAGCGCCCCTGCGCATCTTGCTGCCCCAGCACGGCGTAAAGCTGTCCATCCCACCGGGTCGCGATCGCGGCTTCGGCGGTATCGGTCGGGGGCGAGGCATAAAATCGGCGTTGCGGGCGCAGCAGGATCGCGGGCGCGTCATCGCGCCGCGCGGTCACCCGCCCTTCGACCGCCGACCAATTGTCACCCACCGCCGGACCAACGCCGTCGAGCACGACGCGCCACGGACCGACCTCGTAAGGCTGGCCATAGACCGCCGCGACCAGCCGCTCCCTGGTAAAGGCGCTGTCCGCGGCCATCCCGGCCAAGCTCACAGCCACGCCGAAATGGGCGACGACCATGCCCCAGGTGAACAGCGGCGTGCGCAACAGCTTTCGCTTCCACAGGGGCGCGAAGCTCGCAATGGTCAGCCCGGCAGCAAGGCCGAGCGCCACGATCTCCATCCACCCCGTACCGGGCGCCAGCACAAAGGTCGCTGCCATCGCCAGCATCGCCACCGCCACCGGCACGGTCAGCTTCGTGAGCAACCCGTTCGCATCGTCACGCCGCCACTTCAGCAACGGCCCCGCCGCCATCGCCGCGACCAGCAGCAGCGCAACCGGTCCCGCCGTCTTGTTGAAGAAGGGCGGCCCCACCGACAATTGCTCACCCATCGCCTGTGCGACAATCGGATACAGCGTCCCGATCAGCACGATGCCCAAAATGACGGTGAGCAGCAGGTTGTTGAGCACCAACCCGCCCTCACGGCTCAGCGGCTCGAACCCCTGCCCCGCCCGAACCGTGCCTGCTCGTAGCGCGAACAGCAGCAGCGCTCCGCCGATGTAGAGCGCGAGCAGCACCAGCCAGAACGACCCGCGCGTCGGAACGACCGCAAAGGCGTGCACACTGGTCAATAGGCCCGAGCGGACAAGGAAGGTGCCGAGCATCGACATCGAAAACGCGACCACCGCGAGCATCAGCGTCCAGGCCCGCAAGCCATCTCGCGCGGCGAGCACATTGACCGAATGAAGCAAAGCCGTCGCGGCGAGCCATGGCATCAGCGAGGCATTTTCAACCGGGTCCCAGAACCACCAGCCGCCCCAGCCCAGCTCGTAGTAGGCCCAATAGCTGCCCGCGGTGATGCCGATCGTCAGGAACACCCATGCCGCCAGCACCCATGGCCGCATCGCCCGCGCAAAGGCTGGACCGACCACGCCGGTCACCATCGCGCCGACGGCAAAGGAAAAGGCGACCGACAGCCCGACATAGCCAAAATACAGCGTCGGGGGATGGAAGGCGAGCCCGGGGTCCTGCAGCAACGGGTTCAGCCCCAGCCCGTCCATCGCCGGCGGATCGAGCCGCATGAACGGGTTCGATGCGATCAGCAGAAAGGCGTAAAAGCCCAGCGCAATCGCCGCCTGCGCACCCAATGTCGCGGTCAGCGTCGCGCGGTCGAGCTGCCGCTCCAGCAACGCAATCGCCCCGCCCGACAGCGCCAGCACCGTGACCCACAGCAGCATCGAGCCTTCATGGTTCCCCCATGCGCCCGCGATCTTGTAGAGCATCGGCTTGGCCGAATGGCTGTTCTGCGCAACCAGCAGCACCGACATGTCCGATTGGACGAACAATGTGACCAGCAGCGCGAACGATAGCGCCGCGAGCAGCCCCTGAACGATCGCTACCGGCCGCACCGCCGCGATCAGGTCGCCGCCCGACGCGCTCGCCTGCATCCGCAACCCCAGCCCCGCCGTAACCAGCTGGAGCAGCGCCAATGCCGCTGCGAACCACAGCGCCGCAAGACCGGCTTCGGCGATCATCGCGTCATGTTCTCCGGCGGCGGCATCTTGTCGGCAATCTCGGGCGGCATATAGCGTTCGTCATGCTTGGCGAGCAGATTGTCGGCGGTGAAACTGCCATCCGCCTCGAACTTGCCTTCAGCCACAACGCCCGACCCTTCCTTGAACAGATCCGGCGCCACGCCGGTGAAGCGCACCGGCACTGTCCCGCCATTGTCCGCGACGACAAACGTAATTGTGACGCCATCGGCCAGCTTCTTGATGCTGCCGGTCTGTACCATCCCGCCTAGCCGCACCGCCTTGCCCGGTTCGGGCGTCTTGGTCGCGAGGTCGCTGGGGGTATAGAAAAACGCCGCCTGATCGCGCAGCGCCGACAGCGCCAGCCCGCTCGCCCCGCCGATCGCGGCGAGCGCGAGCAGGCCGAGCGTCAGCCGCTGATGCTTCGCCTTCATCGCCGGTCCCTCAATGCGTCCGCGGCAGCCTCGGCACGCCGCATCGCGCGCCAGCTCGCCAGCGACAACCCGCCAATCCCCAGCGTCACGACCGCATAGGCGGCGACAATGAACGGCCAGTGGTTCATGCCGCCATCCGCCGCATCCGCGCCTCGACCCGCTGCTCCGCCAGCGCCGCCCGCATCCGCATCAGCACGATCGCACCGAACAGCAACGAAAAGCCCGCCAGCGTCAGCAGCAAAGGCCACAGCATCGAATCATGGATGGTCGATTTGGTCAGGGTCAGGCTCTGCCCCTGATGCAGCGTGTTCCACCACACCACCGAATAGCGGATCACCGGCAGCAGCACCGTTCCCGCAATCCCGAACAGCGCCGGAATACGCCCGTCCCCACCGCGCTCGCGATCGGCCCGCTCCAGCGCGATCCACGCGATATAGACGAAGAACAGGAGCAGCATCGACGTCAGCCGCCCGTCCCATTGCCACCATGTGCCCCAGGTCGGCCGCCCCCAGATCGATCCGGTGATCAGGCACAGCGCCGCAAACATCGCCCCTACCGGAGCCGTGGCACGGGCCGCGACCATAGCCAGCGGATGCCGCCAGACGAGATAGGCGAAACACGCGATCGCCAGCGCGCTCCATCCCCCCATCCCCAACCACGCGCTCGGCACATGGATGTAGAGGATGCGGACGCTTTCCTTCTGCAAATAGTCGGGCGGCGTCTGCGTGAGGCCACCCCAGGCACCGACAAGCGTCAGCAGCAGCCCGCTCCAGAACAGGATGGGCGTCAACGGGCGCGCGATCTTGAGGAAGCGCGTGGGATTGGCGAGTGCATGGATCACGGCGTTTGGCCGCTCTTAAGCGGATTCGCCGCCAAGTCCAAATGCGATGTGGGGTTCGCGCGACGGGTTCAGGCGACCAGCGCGTCAAACTCCTCTTCGCTCAGCGGGATCTGGAATTCGAGGCCTGCCTCGAAGTCGCTCGACCACACAACGCGTGCGGCCCAGTGACCGACATGCGGCAGCGTCAGCCAGATCATCGAATCGCGGCGCACCGCCGAGTAGGTCTCGATCTTCGCGCCATGGGTCGACAGGTCGACCACCTTGCACAAGGCGCGATCGAGCCCGCCCCGACCCACCTTGGCGTCGAGCGAAACCGGCGCACGCGGCGCGCGGCGGCGCCCGAGCACTGCCGGTTCGAACTCTGCGGTGATGCTGCGTTTGCCCGTGGAAACCATGCGGCAAGGCTAGTCCACGATGCCTAATGCCGCGTTAACGGCTCGCATACGCAAACGGCCCGCCCCGGGGTACGGGACGGGCCGTGCTATCGGGTTCAGCCGGGCGAAACGCCCGCGCCGCTCACTTCTTGGAGAGCGAGAGACCGCCGAAACGCTTGTTGAAGCGCGCGACCTGGCCGCCGCTGTCGAGCATCTGGCCACGACCGCCGGTCCATGCCGGGTGCGCCAGCGGATCGATTTCCAGCTGCATCAGATCGCCTTCCTTGCCCCACGTCGAACGCGTCTCATAGACGGTGCCGTCGGTCATCTGGACCTTGATCATGTGATAATCGGGGTGCGTATCGGCCTTCATGGGTCTGTTCCTTGAATTTGAGCGCCGGTTTCCGACCGGCAACAAGAAGGCGCGGCCCCTAACAGAGCCGCGCTGATCTTGCAATGCCATGATATTCGAGGCGTTACCCCGAAGGCGGATCGGCAATCATCGCGGTGAATTCGCATTCGGTCGCCAAATCATCGCCCAAATACGCCTTGCCCGCAAACTTGCAGATGCGCGACCGCTTCTGGACGAACTCGACCTCGAGCCGCAGCAACACGCCCGGCTCGACCGGCTTGCGGAATTTCACGCCGTCGATCGACATGAAATACACCAGCTTGCCGGTGCCCGCGAGGCCGAGGCTCTCGACCGCGAGTACACCCGCCGCCTGCGCCAGCGCCTCCACCTGGAGGACGCCGGGCATGATCGGCCTTCCGGGGAAATGCCCCTGGAAGAACTCCTCGTTGATCGACACCGCCTTGATCGCGACGATTCGCTCGTCGGGGATCAGCTGCTCGACCCGATCGACGAGCAGCATGGGATAACGGTGCGGAAGCGCCGCCATCACCCGCGTCACATCGAGCGGGCCGATCGCGGCCTTTCCTTCGACGGCGTCGCTCACCGGCCGGTGGGTGCCGGCTGCGCGGGCTGGGTCGGCTGCTGCGACTGCTGGGGCGGCGGCGGAGCGACGACCTGCACGCTCGGCAGCTGCTGGTTCAGCGCGGCCAGAACCGGATCGCTGATGTCCGCCGCAGTGGCAGCGAACAACAGGCTGTTCTTCGGTACCGCGATGGTCGCGCCGCGCTGATTGGCAACCTGCTCGATCACCGGCAGCAGCCGCTGGGTGATCTGCTGATCGACATATTGCGCGTTGCGGCGCAGCGTCTGCTCGCGCTCGGCAATTGCCCGCTGCACCGGCTCGGCGCGCTTCTGATAGGCCTGAACGCGCGCGTCCAGCGCCGCGTCCTGCTTGCCGTTGGCGGCGCGGAGCGCAGTTTCGATCGCGGTGCGCTCGGTTTGCAGCGGCGCGCTCTGCTGCTGCACGAACTGCTGGAACTGGGTCTGCTGGGTCTGGAGCTGGGCCCGCGCGGCGACACAGGCGGTGCAGGTGCTCATCACGCGCTCAACATCGACAACGGCGACCTTGGCGTCGGCAAGCGTCTGCGCAACCGCAGCGCCGGTGCCGAACGTGGCACCCGCGAGCGCAATCGCGGCGAGAATGGCTTTGGTGTTACGCATTAGAATGAAGTCCCTACGTTGAATGTGAAGAGTTTGGTGTCGTCACCCTTCTGGGTGAGGAAAGCATGCGCCAGATCGAGCCGCAGCGGGCCAAACGGCGAATTCCAGTTGACGCCGATGCCGACCGACAGACGCGGCTTGGGCGAGTTGCCGAGGAAGAACTCCTGGAACGGATCGGTCTGGATGTTGTACACCGTGTTGACCGACGTCCCGGAGCAGGCACCGCCCAGCGTCGTGGAGTAACCGATGCTGCACGTCGTGAGCTGTCCCGGCGCGACCGCATCGGTAAGCGGAACGGCGAACAACGCTCGTCCCTCCGAATCGAACTGCGGCGTCAGGATCGGCAGCAGCGACGGCGACCCGTCGGCGTTGAACAACGGATTGCCCGAACCGTCGGTTGCCTGGGTAAATGTCGCCGTCTTGTTCGGCGCGCGAATGCCCCAGTTTGCACCGGCCATGAAGAAGATCGACGGGCGAATGCCCATCTCGCGCGCGCCGGCACCCAGCGGGATTTCGAGTTCGAGCTTGCCGAGATAGTAGGCGCGACCGCCGATCGCGTCGTCGAAGATCTGGTCCTCGTTGGTGATCAGCGCCTGATTCCCGCCCGCCACGCTGCCGGTATAGCTGACGCGCTGGATGCGCGGGCCGACGCCACGGATGTCGAAGCCGCGGAACTGCGGCTCACCCAGGAAGAAACGGTCGGTGATGCGCACCGGATCGACGCCCGGAGCAGCATCTTCGAGGCTGTGGATATAGCCACCCTCAAGGCCCGCGGAGAAAATGAACCCGCTCCCGATGTTCCAGTATTTGTCGGCGTCGAAGCGACCGCGCAGATACTTCACATCGCCACCCAGGCCGGCAAAGTCCGTGCCGAGCACCAGCCGCTGTCCGCGCGTCGGGCGCAGGCGGCTGTTGAGGCTGTCATAGATCAGCGACAGGCCGACGCTCGACGTCCAGCGCTTGCCCAGCGCCTCGCAGAGATAGCGTCCCGCCTTGAGCGGATCGCATGCGCCGTTGGTGAAGAAGGTGTTCTCGTCGAGCGTCACCGAGTCATGCGTCAGCGAATAGCGGCCCGACAGCGTCCAGAATTCGGTCAGCGGCACGCCGAGCACCACCTGACCACCGGTCGATACCTGCTCATAGGTAGTACGACGATCGGTGCCGAGATAGTTGAACGAGTTATAGTCGCGGCGGAACAGCGTGCCGCCCAGTGCGACGTTCTGGTCGAACAGATAAGGCTCGGTAAAGCCCAGCTCGACCGACTTCGAATAGCTCGAATAATCGGCCGAAAGGCGCAGGTCCTGGCCCTTGCCGCGGAAGTTGCGCTGGCGAATCGAACCCTGGAAGATGAACCGCTCAAGGCTGGAGAAGCCTGCCGACAACGTCAGCTCGCCGGTCGACTTCTCCTCGACATTGGCGGTCAGGATCACGCGATCGGGCGCCGATCCTTCCTTCTGCTCGATCTCGAACTTCTCGTTGAAATAGCCGAGCGAGTTGATCCGGTCCTGCGAACGCTTGACGAGGAAGGTGTTAAACGCATCACCCTCGGCAAGACGCATCTCGCGGCGGATGACCTTGTCCTGCGTCTGGGTGTTACCCGTGATGTCGATCCGCTCGACATAGGTGCGACGCGCCTCCGCGATGTTGAAGTTGATCGTCATCGTCAACTTCTCGCGATCGCGATTGAAT
>JBHYGP010000026.1:3622-6942 GCA_051858935.1 Sphingomonas sp. | reverse complement strand
CATAGGCGGTGTGGAGCACGCGGACGGCGAGTTCGGTCTCGTCCTCGTGGATCAGCACCGACACCTTGATCTCGCTGGTGGTGATGGCGAGGATGTTGATGCGGCGCTCGGCCAGCGTGTCGAACATCGTCGCCGCGACACCCGCATGGCTGCGCATGCCGACGCCGACGACGCTGATCTTTGCGATCTTGGTGTCGTGGATCAGTGCATCATAGCCGATCGGCGCCTTTTGCTTGCCCAACACGTCGAGCGCACGCGCGAGTTCGGCGCGCGGCACGGTGAAGGTCACGTCGGTCGATCCGGTCGCGTGCGCGACATTCTGGACGATCATGTCGACATTGATCCCGGACTCCGCGAGCGGACCGAAGATATGCGCGACCGCGCCGGGCCGGTCGGGGACGTTGGTCAGCGTCACCTTGGCTTCGTTCTTGTCGGCGGCGATGCCGGTGATGAGCTGCCGTTCCACGTCGTTGATCTCCTCTTCGCCGACGATCAGCGTGCCGCGATGGCCTTCGTCGTCATGCGTGTCTTCGAACGAGGAGAGGACGCGCACGCGCACCCCCTCCTTCATCGCCAGCCCGACCGAGCGGGTCTGGAGCACCTTGGCCCCGACGCTCGCCAGTTCCAGCATTTCTTCGTACGTCACCTTGGTCAGCTTGCGCGCGCGCGGAACGATGCGCGGGTCGGTGGTGTAGACGCCGTCGACATCGGTGTAGATGTCGCACCGGTCCGCGTTCATCGCCGCCGCGACCGCGACCGCGCTGGTATCCGATCCGCCCCGGCCGAGTGTGGTGATGCGGTTGTCGTCGGCGACACCCTGAAATCCCGGAATGACCGCGACATGGCCGTCGGCCAGGCTCGCATTGAGCGTGTCGGTGTCGATGGTGTCGATCCGCGCGCTGGCGTGCGCACTGCTGGTGTGGATCGGCAGCTGCCAGCCGAGCCAGCTGCGCGCGGGCACGCCCATCGCCTGCAACGTGATCGCGAGCAGCCCGCTGGTCACCTGTTCGCCCGATGCGACGACCACGTCATATTCGCGCAAGTCATAGAGCGGCGAGGCTTCCTTGCAGAACCCGACCAGCCGGTCGGTTTCGCCCGCCATTGCCGACACGACGACCGCGACCTGATTGCCCGCCTCCCATTCGCGCTTCACGCGCGCGGCGACGTTGCGAATCCGCTCGATCCCGGCCATCGACGTGCCGCCGAACTTCATCACGATACGCGCCATTGCGGCCAATCCCCTTGGGCTGTTGCGGAGGCGCTGATAGGAGGGGGGAATGGCGATGACAAGCACAGCAACAATTGACCCGCGTGAAGCTGAACATTTCGGGCGGCTCGCGGCGGACTGGTGGAATCCCAAGGGTTCTTCGGCGATGCTCCACCGGCTGAACCCGGTGCGGCTGCGTTATGTGCGTGAGGCGATCGACGCGCATTGGGGCAGCGACCCGCGCGATTTTGCGCCGCTCAGGGGCCGGACCGCGCTCGATGTCGGGTGCGGCGCGGGGCTGCTGTGCGAGCCGCTGGCGCGGATGGGCGCGGCGGTGACGGGCGTGGATGCGGCACCCGAGAATATCGGCGCGGCGCGCGCGCATGCCGAAGCGGCGGGGCTGGCCATCGACTATCGCGCGGGGGAGTTCGAGACACAGGTCGCGGGGCGTCAGTTCGATCTCGTCACCTCGATGGAGGTGATCGAGCATGTCGCCGACCCTGCGGCGTTCGTCGCAGGCCTGGTGTCCGCGCTCGCTCCGGGCGGGCTGATGATCCTGTCGACCCCCAACCGCACCCCGCTATCGCGGCTGGCGATGATCACGGTGGGTGAGGGGCTGGGCATGATCCCGCGCGGCACGCATGATCACGCCAAGTTCCTGACGCCGGAGGAGCTGACCGGCCTGCTCGAGGATGCCGGGATGGCAGTGTCCGACCTGCGCGGGCTGAGCTTCTCGCCCGGCACGGGGTTTCATTTGAGCGAGGACACGGCGCTCAACTATCTGCTGACCGCGCGGCGCGGCTAAGGCCGGACGCGGGCTCCCCCCGCAAATCCGCTTGCGCGATACCCGGCGGCGCAGCAAGGATGACGTCCTTGGGGTTCAGGGGGACACGATGTTGACGGGATTTTTGCGCGCGCTGGTGAGCGCGGCGTTGGGCCTTGCGATGGTCGCGGCGATGCCGGCGCAGGCTGCCAAATATTATGTCGAGACAAAGCTGGGAGAGCTGGCCGCCGAGCAGCGCGCCAAGATCGCCTCGCCGCGTCCGGTGCAGTTGATCTTTCAGTTTACTACCGACCAGAAGGCCAACCCGAGGGCGACCAAATATCTCAAGGAGCAAGTCTTCAAACTTGTCCGCGACTCGGGCGCATTTTCGGACGTGCAGGAAACCCCGGTCGAAGGCGGCGCGATGCTGGTCGTTACGATCGACAATATCGTGCAGAAGGATGCCGCGAAGCAGGGGTTCAAAGCCGGCCTGACCTTTGGCCTCGCCAAGGCGGCGGTGCGCGACGGCTATCTGATCGTTGCCGAGTATAATTCCGCCGCCGGCGCCACGCCGATCCGCCGCGAAGTGACGCATGGCCTGTGGGTCACGATGGGCACCAAGGAAGCGCCCGATGCCGGGCTGGCGCTGGTCAAGAATGTCACGATCGGCGTCGAAACGGTCGTTCGACAGGGCGTGGGACACGCCGTGAACGAGGTGGCACTCGACCCGGCCTTTGCCGCGGTGCCCGCGCCGGCACCTGCCGAGCCTTCCGCAGCCGCGCCCGCACAGCCCGGCGCATGAACCGCCGCATCGTGCTGCTGACGGCGATGGGCGCGGCGCTGGCGGGATGCAGCGCGACGGCCGCTCCGCCGTCCGCGTCGCCGCGCGCGGTGCGCGCCGCCAGCATGCCGCAGGTGCCGCCGCTCGCCATCGGTGTGTTCCGCCTCGCGCCGGGTCTGCCGCCGGGGTCGGATCGCGCGGTCGGGCTGCGCGCGTTCCGCCTGTTACCGCCCAACAAGACGTCCTTCGCCGCTTATTTGGGCGAGACGCTCGCCGAACAACTGCGGCTGGCGGGCAAGCTCGATTCCAGCGCGCGGTTCACTGTCTCGGCGGATCTGATCGAGAATTCGGCGAACCCGAAGATCGGGCAGGCCACTGGCGCGCTCGCCGCCATTTTCCGCGTCACCGAAAACGGGGTGGTGAAGATGGAAAAAACGCTGCGGGTCGAGGCAAGCTGGAATTCTTCCTTTATCGGCGCGGTCGCGATCGACGCGGCGGAACGCGAGTATATCGCGCTCTATTCCCGGCTGGTTGAAACGCTGCTCGAGGACCCGGATTTCCGGCGCACG
>JBHYGP010000026.1:0-3608 GCA_051858935.1 Sphingomonas sp. | reverse complement strand
AATCCTAGAACAGCCGTCCGCCGTTCGGCACCGGCACGCTGGGGTGAAACAGCACGACTTTCCCCTCCGCATCGGGGAAGCCGAGCGTCAGCACTTCCGACATCATCGGGCCGATCTGGCGCGGGGGGAAGTTGACTACTGCGGCGACCTGTCGCCCCGGCAGGTCGTCCAGCGTGTAATGTTCGGTGATCTGCGCCGAGGAGCGTTTGATCCCGATCGCCGGGCCGAAGTCGATCGTCAGCTTGAACGCCGGCTTGCGCGCCTCGGGAAAAGGTTCGGCGGCGATGATCGTGCCGACGCGGATATCGACCGCGAGGAACTGGTCGAAGCTGATTTCCGGCGCGGCGGGCGCCTTGTCGGCGTGGGTCATATGCATGACGCTCGATTGACACAGACGACCGGATTCGCCCAGTCCCTTGCCATGACCGTGAAGCTGCACCCTAGCTGGCTCGAACCGCTCCAGAGCGAGTTCGACAGCCCCTATATGGCCGACCTGCGCGCGTTCCTGATGGCGGAGAAGGCGGCGGGGAAGCGGATTTTCCCCAAGGGCAGCGACTGGTTCCGCGCGCTCGACCTGACCCCGCCCGAAAGCGTCCGCGTCGTGATCCTGGGGCAGGACCCCTATCATGGGGAAGGGCAGGCGCATGGCCTGTGTTTCTCGGTCCAGCCGGGGGTGAAGGTGCCGCCGAGCCTGGTCAACATCTACAAGGAGTTGAAGAGCGACCTGGGCATCGATCCGCCGCGCCACGGCTTTCTTGAAGCGTGGGCCAAGCAGGGCGTGCTGCTGCTCAACAATTGCCTGACGGTCGAGATGGGGCTGGCCGCGTCGCACAAAGGGCGCGGGTGGGAGCGGTTCACCGATGCGGTGGTGGCACAGGTCAACGCGCTGCCCGATCCGGTGGTGTTCATGCTGTGGGGTAGCCATGCGCAGAAAAAGGCGGCTTCAGTCGATCCGCGCCATCTGGTGCTGAAATCGGTCCACCCCTCGCCGCTGTCGGCGCATGGCGGATTTTTCGGCTCGCGCCCGTTTTCGCAGGCGAATGCGTTTCTGGAAGCGAATGGACGCGGGACGATCGACTGGGTCTTGCCGCCAGTCTGACAGCAACGCCCATTTGCCTGTCGAAGGGCCAAAGGCGCACCCCGCTACTCCCCTCCCGCTTGCGGGAGGGGTCGGGGGAGGGCCTGCCAACACGCGACCCAGCCGGACCGGACAGGCCCTCCCCTAACCCCTCCCGCAAGCGGGAGGGGGACTAAGCGGCATATTGTAGGGGGTGCCCTCACCCCGACGCGACGTCCGGGCGAGGGCGGGGGGCATCTCAGAAGCTCAACCGCGCCGACACACGGATGTCGCGGCCGGGGAGCGGCACGAAATCCTTGGTGAAGCTGGCGTGGCGGCGGGCATCGACGTCGAAGATGTTGTTCGCCGAGAGGATGATCGCGGTCTCGCGCTTCTCGCCCAGCGGGTGCCAGGTGACCGAAGCGTTGACGAGGGTGAAGGCCGGGGTCTCGGTCTCGAACGCCGCGACGCGGGTCTGGCGGATCGCATGCTCGACCTCGACCCGCCCGCCGAACGCGCCCTGGCTGGCATCGATGCCGGCAAGCACGCGGAAGGGCGGGATGCGCGGCACCGCGCTGCCGTCGCCCAGCTCGGCATTCACATAGTCCGCGACCAGATTGCCGCCGAGCGAGAAGCCGCCCTCGCCACCGTCGATGAAGGTCGTGGAGACTTCACCCTCGACCCCCAGATACCGCGCATCGGACTGGAAGAACTGGAACACCGGCAGTTCGTCGATCTCGTCGCCGGTCGCGACCTCATAGATGTAATCGTCGAACCAGTTGGCATAGCCGGTGATCTGGAAGCGCAGCGGACCTGCCGCGCCGCGCGCATAGATTTCCCCGCCCCAGCTCTTTTCGGTGCGGAAATTGGGGTTGCCGACTTCATAGGCCTGGGTCGCGATATGCGGGCCGTTGGAGAAGAGTTCTTCGGCCGAGGGCGCACGGACGGCGCGCGAGACGTTGAAGCCGATCTTGGTCGATGCGGTCAGCGCATAGGACAGGCCCACCGCGCCCGAAAAGGCGTCGAAGCGGCGATCGAACGCGCCGGTCGGGCCATCCTCGTCCAGATCCAGCTTGACGGCGTTGGAGCGGACGCGGGTATGTTCGTAGCGCAGCGCGCCCTCCAGCCCGATCGCGCCGAGATCGACTTCCTGCAGCGTGAAGACGCCATACTGGTCGGTCACGTTCTTGGGCACGAACGCCTCGGCGCCGACCGCGTTGAAGTTGCGCGTGAACGCCTGGAAGCCGGTCACGCCGCGCCAGCCGTCACGGTTCGCCTGAACCAGTTCCAGTCGGCCTTCAAAGCCCTCATTGTAAAATACGGTGCCGACCTCGTCGCCCTCGAACTCGGTATGCTCATAATCCGAATAGCCGACGCGGACCCGCAGCGCATCGACCAGGCTGCCGCCGACCTTGATCTCACCGCGCATATCGGCGCGGAACTGCTGCAGGCCGATCGTCACATCGCCCTCTTCCTCGTGCGGATCGGGCGCGCCGCCGCCACCGCCATGGTCGTGGTGCGCGCCGGGGCGGCTCGGGACGCCGTAGCGGGTGTCATAATAGCCGGCGGAAAAGCCAAGACTGCCGCCATCGTTGATCAGCGCGACGCCGCCGCCGAGCGAATAGGTGCGCGTCCCGCTATTGGGCAAGCGGCCGCGACGGTTGGCATTTTCCAGCGCCTCTTCGGCTTCCTCGAAATGCCCCTCGTCCGCTTCCTCTTCGGCGATCTCGAGCTGTTCGGCGCGGAGCGGGGCGCTCAGCACATAGCCGCCGACGCGCAGGTCGTCGCTCTTGCGATAGTTGCCGTCGATATGCGCCACGATCTGCGGCGTGATCGCGAAGTCCACCGCCGCGCCGCCGCCGCGCTCGTCCGCAGCCGAGCCATAGGCACCGATCGCGTCGACATGGAATCCGTTCTCCGGCACCGCGCGCGGGATGCGGCGGTCGAGCACGTTGACCGCGCCGCCGATCGCCTGGCTGCCGAACAGCAGCACTGCGGGACCGCGCAGCACCTCGATCCGCTCGGCAGTCAGCGGCTCGATCGACACGGCATGGTCGGTCGAGGTGTTCGACGCGTCGAGCGTGCCGAGGCCGTCGGTGAGCACGCGAACGCGTTCGCCCTGGAATCCGCGCAGCACGGGACGCGACGCGCCCGGGCTGAACGAGGTTGCCGAGACGCCCGGCACCTGGGTCAGCGAATCGCCGATCTGGCCACGCATGTCGCGGACCAGTTCGTCACCGGTGACCACCGACGTTCCGGCGAGCAGGTCGAGCCGCTCGACGCCCGGCGCGCTGATCACCACTTCCTCGACGGTCTCGCCGTGCACCGGGTTGCGGCTCGACCGGTCACGTTCGGCGTGATCGCTGGTCTGGGCAAAGGCGGGGGCGGCGAGGATGCTCGTGGCGAGCAGGAGGGGGGTGAACTTCATGGCTACGCAAATTCCCTGAACTGGATTTGCGCGCACCCTTAAGTGCAATGATACAACGTCACAAGAGGGAATTTGCTGCACTGCGACGACAGGTCGCGCGGCTGCGGTCAAATTTCTTGGGGG
>JBHYGP010000025.1:0-6957 GCA_051858935.1 Sphingomonas sp. | reverse complement strand
GACGAGCCCCATGCCGCCGATTACGATGGCGAGGCTGAGCGCCCAGGCGATGCCGTTCCCTGCCCCGCGTAGCTGTCGTCGCCCGAGCACCCACAGCACCACGCCGAGCGCGAGCGCGACGATCAGGCCGGTCGCCATGCCGTTGACCCCGGTGAGGCCGCCGAGCACCCAGGCGAGCGCGATGGCGGTGAGGAACATTGGGACCGACAGGATCTTGCGGAAGGTGTCCATCCACGCGCCGGGCTTGGGCAGCATCCGGCGCAGCGCGGGGACGAAACCGAGCAGCAGGAACGGGAGCGCGAGGCCGAGGCCGAGGCCGAAAAAGATCAGCAGCGCGACATACCAGGGCAGGACGAGCGCTGCGCCGAGGGCTGCGCCCATGAACGGGCCGGTGCAGGGGGTGGCGATGAACGCGGCGAGCGCGCCGGTCATGAATGCGCCGCCGCTGCCGCCGCTGGCGAGGCGACCGGCGAATTTGGGGGTCATCAGCTCGAACAGACCGGCAAGGTTGAGCGCGATGCCGAGGACGAGGAGCAGGAGCAGCAGGATGACGCGCGGGTCGGTGAGCTGGAATGCCCAGCCGACGCTCGCCCCGCCCGCGCGCAGGGCGAGCATGAGGCCGCCGAGCGCGAGGACGATGAGGACGACGCCTGCGGTGTAGGCGAGCCCTTCCGCGCGGGCGTGCGCCTCGCTGGTGCCGCTCTTGGCGAGGCTCAGCGCCTTGAGGCTGAGGATCGGGAAGACGCAGGGCATGATGTTGAGGATCAGCCCGCCGAGCAGTGCGCCGCCGAGCGCGAGGAGTGCTGCGCTCCAGTCGATTGCGGCTGGCGCTGCGGGTGCTGCGGCGACGGTGCCGGGAATTGCGGTGAGCGCGAAACCATCGCGCTCGCCGGTGGCGAGGATGCCGTCGAGGCGTTCGGGCACCTTGGACCCGGCCTTGACCGAGAGGATCAGCGTGTCGCCGTCGCGCGTCACGCTCTGCGGCGCGGAATAGGTGACGGCGTCGGGGGTCTGGGCGAAGAAATAGGCGTCTTTCCACAGATCGACCGAGGCGGGGAACGGGATCGCGATGCGCAGCGTGCCGTCGGTCACCTGAAACTTCGCTTCACTGCCCAGCGGCTTGGGCAGCAGGCGGCGCCACTGGTCGAACTGCGCGCGGCGTTCGGGCGTGATCGTGCCGTCGCCAACCTTCAGGTTGATCGTCAGATTCTCGGTTTCGGGGACGCAGATTTCGTCGGTGCAGATGAGGTAATCGGCGCGCACCGCGATCGGCAGCGCGGTGCCGGGGGCGAGGCCGGCGGGGATCTTGAGCGTCGCGAACTGGGTGTAATTACCGTTGTAGATATAGTTCATGATCCCGGCGATCATCAGCCGCGTCGGCACCGGATAGCGCAGCTCACCCGCAGTCACGCCCTGCGGCAGCGTCCAGTCGAGCCGGGTGTCGAGGCCGGCATCGCCGGGGTTCTTCCAGTATCCATGCCAGCCGGGGTTGGGCTTGGCGATGAACGCGATCGTGACGTCGCTTCCCGCTGTCGGGGCGTCGCTTTCCGCGATCAGATCAACCGTCAGGTTATTCTGGCCGGCAGGCTGCGCCGCCACCGGCACCGCGACCAACGCCAACAGGAATGTCACTAAAGCGAAACCGAATCTGCGCATTGCCAGCCCTTGCCGTGCCCGAAGCTTGCGAACATAGCGGGCGCGACCTGATTTGCCATGCCGGAGGGTTCATGCTCGCTCGATTGCTCGCCACTGCCATGCTGGTCGCCGTTCCGGTGGCGGCACAGGAAGCCACCCCCGCCCCGGCTCTGGCCGCGCCGCCGCCCAGGCTGATCGTCGCGATTTCGGTGGATCAGCTCTCCGCCGATCTGTTCGCGGGCTATCGCCCCTATTTCACCGGCGGGCTGGCGCGGCTGGCGCGCGGCGTGGTGTTCCCGTCGGGCTATCAAAGCCATGCGGCGACCGAGACCTGCCCGGGCCATTCGACGATCCTGACCGGCGCGCGGCCCGCGCGGAACGGGATCGTCGCGAACGACTGGGTGGACCTGAAGACCGCGCGCAAGGACACGACGATCTATTGCGCGGAGGACGAGCGCGTTCCGGGCAGCACGTCGGACAAATATACGGTGTCGCCGGTGCATCTGCTGGTGCCGACGCTGGGCGACCGGCTGAAGGCTGTCGCCCCCGGCACCCGCGTGGTGTCGGTCGCGGGCAAGGATCGCGCGGCGGTGATGATGGCGGGCAAGAGCGCCGACCACACATATTGGTGGGGCGGCAAGGGCTTTGTCAGCTATGTCGGCACCACCGAAGCGCCGACCGTCACCCGCACCAATGCGGCGGTTGCGGCGCAGATCGCCAAGGCACAGCCCGCGCTGGAACTGCCTGAATACTGCAAGCCGCGCGACGTCGCGGTGACGGCGGGCAGCCGCACGGTCGGCACCGGACGGTTCGCGCGCGAGGCGGGTGATTCCCGCGCGTTTCGCGCATCGCCCGAGATGGACGGCGCGGTGCTGGCGCTTGCCGCCGCCTTCTTCGAAGAGATGAAGCTGGGACGCGGCGAGGCGACCGATGTGCTGATCGTCGGGGCGTCGGCGACCGACTATGTCGGCCATGGCTATGGCACCGAGGGCACCGAAATGTGCCTGCAGCTGACCAGCCTCGACCGTGATCTGGGTGCGTTCTTCGATGTGCTCGACAAGAGCGGGGTGGATTATCAGGTGGTGCTGACCGCCGATCATGGCGGGCATGACCTGCCCGAGCGCAATGTGCTGCATGGCATCCCCGATGCGGCGCGCGCGCAGACCGGCCTGTCGTCCAAACCGATGAGCGCGAAGGTCGCGGCGAAGCTGAAGCTGGGCGAACAGCGGCTGCTATGGGGCGGCAATTTCGGCGACATCTATGTCGATCCGAAGCTCGCGCCGAAGCTGCGCGCCAAGGTGCTGGCGGAGGCGGTGGCGCAATATCGTGCGCATCCGCAAGTGGCCGCCGTGTTCACCGGCGACGAGATCATGGCGACGCCCAGCCCGAGCGGGTCGCCGGAGAGCTGGACGCTGATCCAGCGGGTGCGCGCGTCGTATTTTCCAGGACGGTCGGGCGATTTCTATGTCGCGCTCAAGCCGCGGATCACGCCGATCCCGGTGCCGGGCGGGTCGGTCGCGACGCATGGCAGCATCTGGGACTATGACCGCCGCGTGCCGATCCTGTTCTGGCGCAAGGGCGTGACGCCGTTCGAGCAGCCCAATGGCGTGGAGACGGTGGACATCCTGCCGACGCTGGCGAGCGTGGTGGGGTTGAAGGTGGATGCGGCGGAGATCGACGGGCGGTGTCTGGATCTGGATTCCGGGCCGGGGAGCAGCTGTCGGTAGAGACAATCTCATCCTCCCCTGCCAGGGGGAGGTGGCGCCGAAGGCGACGGAGGGGGAGGATGGCCGCGTCCTGGAGCCTCTGGCGTTTCCCCTTCCTCCCCCTCCGTCAGCTGCGCTGACACCTCCCCCTTGCGGGGGAGGATTATTTGTCACGCCACCTCCGCCCGCGTCCGGTTGCGGACGAAGCTCTTGATCGCATCCGCGACGAACTCGGGTGCCTGATGCTGGGGGCCGTGGCCGGCTTGCGGAAGCACGACGAGGTGCAGGCTCTTCCACACCCGGTTGAGCGCGAACCAGTTGGGGGTCGGGAAGACGATCTCATGGTCGCCGGCGACCACCAGGATCGGGATGCCGCAGGTCGCGAGGAAATCGGCATATCCGCCGATGTCCGGGAAGAGGTCGTCCGCCGCGCGATCCTGAAGCAGCGCGAAATAGATTTCGGGCGGGATCGGCGGGCTGAGGTCGGTGGTGCGCGCGGCGATGCGATCGTGGGATGCGGCGGCAGCGGCGCGGCTGGAAGCGCTTTGCGGTTCGAAGAACAGGACTTCCTCGTCCGCAAGATCGTTGACCGGCTTGAGCGCGTGTTCGAGGAATACCGGTTCGGACGAATGCTCCACCTTGCCCGGTGGGGTGGTGCCGATCAGGATGAGCTGGTCGACCCGCTCGGGCACCATCACGGTCGCGACCTGCGCCGCCATCCCGCCGAGCGACCAACCGCCCAGCACGAAGCGGTCGATGCCGAGCGCGTCGGCGAGGTCGAATATATCCTTTGCCATGATCTCGGGGCGATAGCTCGGCGTCCCGGTCGACAGGCCGAGGCCGGTATAGTCGAAGGTGATGACGCGGAATTGCTCCGCCAGCGCGTCGAGGAACGCCGGGTCCCAGCTGTCCATTACGCCGCGGAAGCGCAGGCACAGGATCAGCGGCGTCCCCGCGCCGATCTCGCGATAGGCGAATGTGCGGCCGTTGGACTCGACATAGCGGGTTGCAACGTCGGTGGCGGTGGGGGTCATCAGGTCAGTGAGCATCGGGTTTCTCCTTCGATACAAGACGAAGCTACCCCCGGCCCGCCACCACCGACATTCTACGTCCGGCTGACCGCCCCATACGTTCGGATAGTTGCCGCGCCCGCGCCCGCGCGGCACATCGTGGGCACCGGCCCGTGCGGGTCGGATGGAGCGCGTTGAATGTCCCGCCAGCCCGACTGGAAGTTTCGTTGAAGGAAGCCCCCGTGATCGCGGTAGTCGATGACGATGTTTCGATCCGTACCGGCGTCGAGCGGCTGTTGCGCTCGGCGGGCTACGGTGTCCGTCTGTACGACAGCGCCGAAAGCTTCCTCGATAGCGGGACCACGCCTGCCCCCGCCGCCGTGCTGAGCGATGTGCATATGCCGGGGATGAGCGGGCTGGACCTGCAACAAAAGCTGCGCCGCGACCATCCGGGGTGGGAGGTGCTGCTGATGACCGCCTATCCCGAGCTGGTCGAGCGTGAGCGCGCGCTGGCGCAGGGCGCGCGCTGCCTTTTGAGCAAGCCGTTCGATGCCGACGAGTTGCTCGCACATCTCGATGCCGTGACAGGAGGGACATGATGCACCGGCCTTTATCCCCCGCCCCGCACTTCGCACCGTTCGACATTTCGTTAGGCGGGCCGATCGGTCATAAGGAACGGGAGATGGAGGTCATCAGCATCGTCCATGTGATCGACGACGATCCGTCGCTGCGGCGCGCGGTGCCGGCATTGCTGCGCTCAGTCGGGATCGCCGCCGCCGCTTATGAAAGCTGCGACGCGTTTCTCGCCGCGCAGCGCCCCGATGTGCCGTCTTGCCTGTTGCTCGATGTGCGGCTGCCGGGAATCAGCGGGCTCGATTTTCAGGCGCAGCTCGCGGCGCATGGCGTGCGGATGCCGGTCATCATGATCACCGGCCATGGCGATGTGCCGATGACGGTGCGCGCGATGAAGGCCGGCGCGAGCGATTTCCTGACCAAGCCGTTCCGCGATCAGGATCTGATCGACGCGGTTTCTGCCGCGATTGCGCTGGATACGAAGCAGCGGCAGGTCGATGGCGAGGTCGCGGCATTGCGCGCCCGCTTCGACACTTTGTCCCCGCGCGAGCGGCAGGTGATGGAGTTGGTTACCGCCGGACGGCTCAACAAGCAGGCGGCGTTCGACCTGGGGCTGAGCGAGATCACGGTGAAGCTCCACCGCGGGTCGGCGATGCGCAAGATGGAGGCGCGGACGCTCGCCGATCTGGTCAAGATGGCCGAGCGGTTGAAAATGGGGGTTGGGGGGTAGGTACTCAATCCGCTCCCTGAAAGGGAGGGGCTAGGGGTGGGTTTAGCACCGGGCGAGGCTCGATGCCTCGACCGGTGCTCTGCCGCAGGGTTTGGAGTCTTCGAAGCGCGCAGACGCGCGCACCCACCCCCGCCCCCTCCCTTTCAGGGAGGGGAGACAAGGGCCGGCAACGTCACGCGAAAGACCGCGCCGCGATCTGCATTCTCCGCGACGATGCTGCCACCATGCGCCTGGACGATCGAGCGGCAGATGGGGAGGCCCATGCCCATGCCGCTGTCCTTGGTGGTGAAGAAGCCGGTGAAGAGCTGGCCGAGATGCTCGGGATCGATGCCCGGCCCGCTGTCGCGCACCGCGAGTTCAACCCTCGCGTCGTCGGTCAGGCGGGTGGCGATGCGGATTGTCCGCGCGCCGCTGTCATCGCCCATCGCCTGAAGCGCGTTCATCACCAGGTTGACCACCACCTGTTGCAGCTGGACGCGGTCGCCGATCACCTGTGGCATGTCGGAGGCAAAGTCGGTCTCGATGCACACGCCTCGGCCCATCGCCTCGTGCCGGACGATCAGCAGCGCCTCTTCGACCACCGCGTCGAGTGCGAGCGCTTGCGGATCGGGGTCGCGCTTCAATGCCATGCCGCGAATGCGCGCGATGATCTCGCTGGCGCGGCGGGCGTCGGACACGATGTCGCCGGCGAGTTCGACCACTTCGCCCAAGTCCGGCTGGTCGCGGTTGAGCCAGCGTAGCGCGGCCTGACCCGAGGCGGCGATCGCGGCGAGCGGCTGGTTCACCTCATGCGCGATCGACGCGGTCAGTTCGCCCAGCGTCGAGACGCGCGCAGCGTGCGAAAATTCAGCCTGAATCGCGCGCAGATCGCGTTGCGCACGCGTGCGGTCGCTGATGTCGACGAACCCGGCGACATTGATCCCGCGCGCGACCAGGGCGGGCGGGAAGGCCATGGTGTAGATCACATCGACCTCGGTCCCGTCGGGGCGGGTGATGACCGTTTCTTCCGAATAGCGCTCTGCGCCGCGCAGCCGCGCGACCAGCGAGCGGCGGACGGTTTCGGGCCGCGCCTTGAACGCCCAGCCGATCGGGCCGCGCATCGCGTCGACCGACTCGACTCCGAACAGCCGCACCGCTTCGAGGTTCGCGTCTTCGGTTTGCGGCAGCCAGACCAGTTCGTCGATGAAGCCGGGCGTGTGCTCGACATAACCGGCGAGGTCGGTGACGCCATCCCCCTCAAGCTGTGACAGGCGTTCGTAGAGCGGGAGCAAATTGAGCTGGGTCAGCGCAACCGGCATGTGGT
>JBHYGP010000024.1:17152-18610 GCA_051858935.1 Sphingomonas sp. | reverse complement strand
ATAATCGTCGAGGATGCCGGGAATCTCCGCGATATCGAGCGCGCGAGCGACTTCGGACGGCTGGCGCCCTTCATAGGTGTGCATGTGACCGGGTGTCTGGGTGGCGGAGGACGACACCGGCTGCGCGCCCGTAACCGAGCTGTGCACCTGCCGCCCCATATGCCACAGCTGCGCGACGATCCGTCCGCCTGCTGCGTGAACGGCGGCAGTCACCGGCTTCCACGCTTCCGTCTGCGCGTCATTCCACAGCCCCGGCGCGAACGGCCAGCCCAGCCCCTGACGGCTGATCCCGGTCGCTTCGGAGATGATCAGCCCAGCAGAGGCGCGCTGCGCATAATAATCGGCCATGATCGCGGTCGGCACCGCATCACGGTCGGCGCGGCCGCGGGTCAGCGGTGCCATCAGCACGCGGTTCGGCGCAGTGATCGCGCCCAGCGTCAGGGGATCGAACAGGTCGGGCATCAGCGAATTTCCCTCCAATTGGGTTGCATAATGCAACAGATAGGACGCTAAAGGCGCGATGCACGAGTCCCCTTCTCCAAGAAAAGCTGCGCCGCAACAAAGCGTGTCTGCTTTGCCCTTCGCCGCACTGCTGCTCGGCAACCTCGCGCTCGCCTTTGGCCCGTGGTTCGTGCGCGCCGCCGATGTCGGCCCGGTCGCGGCGGGCTTCTGGCGGCTCGCGCTCGGCGTCCCGTTCCTGTTCGCGATCCTGCTCATGCGCCGGGGCAGCGCGCTGCAGGGCACGCGGGGACTGTGGGGGGTGCTGATCGTCGCGGGGATCGTCTTCGCGGGCGATCTCGCGGCGTGGCATGTCGGCATCCTTCAGACCAATCTTGCCAATGCAGCGCTCTTCGGAAATTCGGCGACGTTGATGTACCCGATCTGGGGCTTTCTGATCGCGCGCGCCTGGCCGACCCGGCAGCAGGGAGTGGCGCTTGCCCTCGCCGCGATCGGCGCCGGGCTGCTGCTCGGTCGATCCTACGAGCTTTCCCCGCAAAATCTGGTCGGCGACCTGCTCTGTCTGCTCGCGGGCGCGCTCTACACCGTCTATTTCATCATGATGGCGCGCGCGCGCGCGGCGATGGCCCCGCTGCCCGCACTTGCCTGGTCGAGCCTCGCCGGCACGGTGCCGATGCTTCTCTTCGCGATCATGCTTGGCGAGCAGATCTGGCCGCAGAACTGGGGCGTCCTGGTCGGCCTGGCGCTGGCCAGCCAGGTCGTCGGTCAAGGGCTGCTGATTTACGCGCTCGGCCATCTTTCGCCGCTGGTCGTCGGCATCGCGTTACTGACCCAACCGGTCGTCGCGGGCACGGTCGGCTGGATCGTCTATGACGAGCGGCTTGGCACTCCCGATTTCATCGGCGCGGTGTTGGTCGCGGTCGCACTGGTGCTGGTCCGTCGCGGCAAAAGCCCGCCGGGACAGGTTGCGTCGAGCGAGGCAGAGGCTAAAACGGGAAC
>JBHYGP010000024.1:10534-17142 GCA_051858935.1 Sphingomonas sp. | reverse complement strand
ACGGGAACATGACCACCGTGGCCGACATGACGCTCGATGAGTTGCGCGAGGCACTTGCCCCGCATCTCGCCCCCAATGCCGCGTTCGATGGGTGGAGCGAAGCGGCGGTGATCGCTGCGGCGAATGCGATCGGCGCGGACCACGACATTGCCCGGCTCGCCATCCCCGCCAGGCCGATCGAGATGATCGACCTGTGGTTCGCCCATGTCGATCGCGAGATGGCGCGCCGCCTGCCGCCCGAAACGCTGGCGACGATGAAGATCCGCGCGAAGATCACCGCACTGGTCGAGGCGCGGCTCGATATCCTTGCCCCGAACCGCGAGGCACTGCGCCGCGCGGTCGCGATCTTGGCCATGCCGCAGAACGCCGCACGCGCCGCGAAGCTCGGTTGGCGCTCGGCCGACGCGATGTGGCGCCTCGCGGGCGACACCGCGACCGACTACAACCACTATACCAAGCGCACGATGCTCGGCGGGATCTGTGCCGCGACGATCGCGGTGTTTCTGAACGACGAGAGCGAGGGGCAGTCCGAAACCCGCGCGTTTCTTGCCCGCCGGATCGAAAACATCATGCAGTTCGAAAAGGCCAAGGCGAAGCTGGCGGCGCGATCCGACCATCGCTTCAGCATGTCGCGCTTTATCGGCCGGCTGCGCTACAACGCGCGGTGAGCGCGCTTCCCTATCCCGCCCTTCACGCCAGTCATGGCGGAATCTGGATCGCGACCGCCGGGGGGACGCGCAGCATCGGGCGGGGTGAGGCGGTGCGGATCGCGGCCGACACGCCGGTCATCCTGCTCAACGCCCCGCTCGCGGCGCAGCGGCTGGGCTATCCCGATCTGTCGGGCCTCGACCTGCTCGAACTCTTCGCCTTCCTGCGCCCGGCCCGCTTCATGGTGCCGACTCCGCGCGGCCTCGCCCGCACGCTGGGTATCGCCGAACCCGCCGACGACTCCGCGGTCGCCCCCTTCCTGCGCGATGCTGCAGAGGCGATGCTGGCGATTGCCGACAGCGACTGGCCCGAGCGCGAGGGCGCGTGGCACGCCGCCCAGTCGCTCGCCAAATTGCGCTGGAGCTGGGCGCCAGCGGTATCGCAACGGCTGACTCGCCCTGAAAAAGCCGAACGCTGGCTGTTCTCGCGCCTGCCCGAATGGAGCGAAGGCGCACCGCGCACGCCGCCGCGCACGATCACGCTCGACCCCGAAGCGGTTCGCGATCGCCTCGCTGCGCTCACCGGATCCGGGGCAGAGGTGCGCGCGGGCCAGCGGCTTTATGCCGAGGCAGCAGCAAGCGCCTTTGCTCCGCGCACGATGCGCGATTCGCCCAATCTGGTGCTGGCCGAGGCGGGGACGGGGATCGGCAAGACATTGGGCTATCTCGCCCCCGCCTCGCTCTGGGCGGAGCAGGCCGATGGCGCGGTATGGATCTCGACCTTTACCAAAGCGCTGCAACGCCAGCTGGGGCATGAGGGCGAGCGGCTGATCGCCGACCCCGAAGAGCGAAAACGCCGCATCGTGACCCGCAAGGGTCGCGAAAATTATCTCTGCCTGCTCAATCTCGAGGATGCGTTGCAAGGCGGGTTCGCGGGCCGCGCAGCGATCCTCGCGCAGCTCGTCGCGCGCTGGGCCGCCTATAGCGCCGATGGCGACATGGTCGGCGGCGACCTGCCCGGCTGGCTCCCCGTGCTGTTCCGCCGCAACGGATCGACCGCGCTGACCGACCGGCGCGGCGAGTGCGTCTATGCCGGCTGCCCGCATTACCGGAAATGCTTCATCGAGCGCGCCGCCCGCGCGAGCGCCGACGCCGACATCGTCATCGCCAACCACGCGCTGGTCATGGTCAACGCCGCGCGCGGGCGCGAAACCGCGACGCGCCCGACCCGCTATGTGTTCGACGAGGGCCATCACCTGTTCGACGCCGCCGACGCGATGTTCAGCGTCGCGCTGTCGGGGCAGGAGACGATCGAGCTGCGCCGATGGGTCACCGGGCCTGAAAGCGGATCGCGCGGTCGACGCCGGGGGCTAGCCGCGCGCCTGTCGGATGTCGCGACCTATGACGATGCCGGCGCGCGCGCCATCAGCGAGGCGGTCGATGCGGCGCGCGCTTTGCCATCCGACGGCTGGCTCCAGCGGCTCGCCGAGGGTCAGCCCTTCGGCCCGATCGAGCACCTCCTCGCCGCCGTCCGTGGCCTGGTCTATGCCCGCGACGCCGATGGATCGGGTGAGGCGGGCTATGGCATCGAGACCGAACTGGCCGAGCCCGATGCGCCGCTGATCGATGCGATCCCGCCCGCCGCAGCTGCGCTCGAATCGCTGCTGCGCCCGCTGATGGCGCTCGGGCGGCGGCTGGAGGCGGTGCTCGACGAGGCCCCAGACTGGATGGACGGCCCCGCGCGCGCGCGGATCGAAGGGGCGATCGCATCATTGGGCTGGCGCGCAGAGACCGTCGCCGCCTGGCTCTCGCTCGTCGCCCGGATCGGCGGCCCTGCCACCCCCGAGTTCGTCGACTGGCTCGCCGTCGAACGCATCGAAGGGCGCGAGATCGACATCGCCATCCACCGCCGCTGGCTCGACCCCAGCAAGCCGTTCGCCGAAACGGTGCTCAAACCCGCACACGGTGCCTTGGTGACCTCGGCAACGTTGCGCGCCGGCGGGGACTGGGATGTCGCTGAACAACGCAGCGGGGCGCAGCACCTGTCCCATCCCGCCCAGCGGTTCGAGGCACCGTCGCCATTCGACTATCCGCGTCAGGCCGAAGTGTTGATCGTCACCGACATCAAGCGCGGTGACATGGGGGCTCTCGCTGCCGCCTATGCCCGGCTGATCGTGGCGGCGCAGGGCGGGACGTTGGGGCTGTTCACCGCGATCCGGCGGCTGCGCGCGGTGCATACCCGCATCGCCGACCGGCTCGCGCGGGAAGGGCTGCCGCTCTATGCCCAGCATGTCGACCCGATCGATACCGGCACGCTGGTCGACATCTTCCGCGACGATCCGCGCGCGTCGCTGATCGGTACCGATGCGCTGCGCGACGGGGTCGATGTCCCAGGCCATTCGCTGCGTCTGGTGGTGATGGAAGGCGTGCCTTGGCCCAAGCCGAGCGTGTTGCACGCAGCGCGGCGGCTGGCCGGGGGCGGCAGCGGCTATGACGACCGCATCGTGCGCGCGCGGCTGGCGCAGGCGTTCGGCCGACTGATCCGTCGCGCGGACGATTCGGGAGCCTTCGTTCTGCTTTCCGCCGCCACGCCCTCGCGCCTGCTCGATGCCTTTCCGAGCGGCACGCCGATCGTGCGATTGACGCTCGACGAAGCCGTGAACCGCGTGCGGCGTCTTTCTTCCGTCGCAACGCTGGGGCAGAAGGCGCGCGAGACCGCCGATCTGGAGGGCCGATGAAGACGTTGACGATATTGCGCCACGCCAAATCGAGCTGGGACGATCCGGTCGCGCGCGATTTCGACCGGCCGCTCAATGCCCGCGGGCAGCGGGCAGCGGCGACGGTCGGGCGATATATGCGCAGCGAAGGGCTGAGCTTCGACCATGTCGTCGCCTCCCCCGCAGTGCGGATCGTCGAGACGGTCGAGCAGGTCGAGAGCGGCTATGGCGGCGCGCTTGCCCCCGCCTGGGATCGCCGCATCTACCTCGCTTCCGCCTCGACCTTGCTCGACGTGGTTCACGAACTCCCCGCTGGAGCCGACAGCGCGCTGCTGATCGGCCACAATCCGGGGCTTGAGGATTTGGTGTTGATGCTGGTGCCGGATCGCAGCGGCGATTTGCTGCGCGACTCGGTCGAAGAGAAGTTCCCGACCGCAGCGCTGGCGGTGATCACGTTCGACACCGGCGACTGGGGCGCAATCCGGTCGAACGCGGGCACGCTGGTCCGCTTCGTTCGTCCGCGCGATCTCGACCCGGCGCTGGGCCCCGAACTCTGATCAGGCGTCGTCGTTCAACGCATTCCGTAGCGACTCGCGCACCGCACGCAACGAGTCGGACCGCCCACGCCGCGCGCCGCGCTCGGCGTCGAGCAGCCGCTGGACCCCGCGGATCGAATACCCTTCCCGGCTGAGCAGCGAATCGATGCGCCGGACCAGCGCGATATCGTCAGGCCGGTAATAGCGGCGTCCCCCCGCGCGTTGCAGCGGGCGGAGCTGGGGGAAGCGCGTTTCCCAATATCTTAGAATATGCTGGGGGCGCCCGATTTCCTGCGCAAGCTCACCGATCGTCCGAAAGGCTTCGGGGCCCTTTTCGGGACCGGTTGCCATGTCATCCCCCGCTGACGATCCGGTCGCGCAGCATCTGGCTGGCCCGGAAGGTCAATACCCGGCGCGGTGCGATCGGCACCTCTACACCCGTTTTCGGGTTGCGCCCGATCCGTTCACCCTTGTCGCGCAGCACGAAGCTGCCGAAGCCCGAAATCTTGACATTCTCGCCCTTGGCGAGCGCCTCGCACATATGGCCGAGGATCTGTTCGACGAGCCGTGAGGCGTCGGCGCGCGAAAGGCCCACGTCGCGATGTAGCGCATCGGCGAGATCGGCCCTGGTCAACGTCGCGGCGGTTGCCATCCTAAACCCTCCTGCCCCGTCTTGTTACCGTAACACATTGAGGGAACGGTGCAACCATCGTTGCGCGGACGTTACGATATCGTAATTCTACGGATTTGGGCCAGTCCCTACCCAAATCAGAAACGCACCACTGCGGCACCCCAGGTGAAGCCGCCACCCATCGCCTCGAGCACCAGCAGGTCGCCCTGCTTGATCCGCCCGTCGCGCACTGCGGTGTCGAGCGCCAGCGGCACCGACGCGGCGGAGGTGTTGGCGTGCTGATCGACGGTCACCACGACCTTTTCGGGGGCAAGGCCCAGCTTCTTGGCGGTCGCATCGAGGATGCGGGCGTTCGCCTGATGCGGCACGACCCAATCCACATCCTCAGCGGCAAGCCCCGCCGCAGCGAGACTCTCGTTCATCACGCTGGCGAGGTTGACGACCGCGTGGCGAAACACTTCCTTGCCCTTCATCCGCAGCTTGCCGACGGTGCCAGTGGTGGACGGGCCGCCGTCGACATAGAGCAGCTGATTGTGACGACCATCGGCGTGCAGCTTGGTCGTGAGCACACCGCGCCCGCCGTCTACGGCGGTCTCCTGCGCCTCCATCACGATTGCGCCGGCACCGTCGCCGAACAACACGCAGGTGGTGCGGTCTTCCCAGTCGAGGATGCGGCTGAACGTTTCCGCGCCGATCACCAGTGCGCGATTCGCGCTACCCGCGCGGATCATGCTCTCCGCGACCTGCACCGCATAGAGAAAGCCGGAGCAGACCGCGGCTACGTCGAACGCGACGCAATCGTCGATGCCCAGCGCCGCCTGCACCCGAGTCGCGCTCGCCGGGAATGTCTGGTCGGGTGTCGCGGTCGCGAGCACGATCAGGTCGATCGCATGCGCCTCGATCCCCGCCGCGATCAGCGCCTCACGCGCGGCATCGGTGGCGAGGGTGGATGTCGTCTCGTCGTCGCCGGCAATATGGCGAAAGCGGATACCGGTCCGCTCGACGATCCATTCGTCGGTGGTATCGACCTGCTCGGCGAGCTCGGCATTGGACATGCGACGACTCGGCAGCGCCGATCCGGTTCCGATGATCACTGCACGCCGCATGGTTGCGACGGCGCTCGATTCGCTCATGCTGCCTGGGCCTCGAAATTGCCGAGATCCTCGGCGATGCGGCGCGTCAGATCGTCGCGCACCATCTTGGCGGCGACGCCGATCGCGGTTTCGACTCCGACCTCGTTGGCGCTGCCATGGCTCTTCACGACGATGCCGTTGAGGCCAAGGAAGACCGCGCCATTATGATTGTTGGGATCGAGATGGTGTCGCAGCAAATCGGTCGCTGGCTTCGAGATCAGGAAACCGATCTTCGAGCGGATCGAGCTGGAAAAGGCACGGCGCAGCAGGTCCCCGACGAAGCGCGCGGTGCCCTCGACCGTCTTGAGCGCGATATTGCCGGAAAAACCGTCGCATACGATCACGTCGACATTGCCGCGCGACAGGGCATTGCCCTCGACGAACCCGGTAAAGCGGAGCGGCAGATGCGTCGCGGCGCGCAATTTCTGCGCGGCATCGCGGATGATGTCGGTGCCCTTGAGCTCTTCGGTGCCGATGTTGAGCAGCGCGACTCGCGGCGCTTCAAGGTCGAGCACGGTGCGCGCATAGGCGGCACCCATCACCGCGAACTGGATCAGGTTGCGGCTGTCGACCTCGGTATTCGCGCCCAGGTCGAGCATGACCACGTCATTGTCGCCCAGCGTGGGCATCCGCGCGGCGAGCGCAGGACGGTCGATTCCGGGCATGGTGCGCAACGACAGCTTGGCCATCGCCATCAACGCGCCGGTGTTGCCCGACGACACGGCGGCACCCGCCTCGCCGCGCTTCACCAGGTCGATCGCGATTCCCATCGACGTCGTCTTGGCGCGGCGAATCGCCTGGCTCGGCTTGTCGGCGGCGGTCACGACTTCGGGGGCGTGAACGATTTCGGATGCGGCGGTCAGGTTGGGATGGGCCTTGAGCCCCTCGCGGATCGCGGTTTCGTCGCCGACCAGCAGAAAGCGCATGCCATCGAACCGGCGACG
>JBHYGP010000024.1:0-10524 GCA_051858935.1 Sphingomonas sp. | reverse complement strand
CGCACGCGCGACCCCGGCGAGCATGACCGCCAGCCCCTCATCGCCGCCCATCGCATCGACGGCGATTCGCGCACTGGAGGTCATGGCCAACGGTCCTTGATTGCTAGGGCTCAGCCCTCGACCGAAACGATCTCGCGGCCGTTATAATGGCCGCAGGCGCCGCACAGCACGTGCGGGCGCTTCAGCTCACCGCAGTTCGGGCACTCCTGGAACGCCTGGACCGTCAGCGCGTCGTGCGAGCGACGCATGCCACGGCGGCTGGGCGAAACTTTTCTCTTGGGGACGGCCATTTCGGCAAACCTTCTTGAACTGTCGTCTAAAAACCTGGATCGCGATACGCCCATGACGGCGAACGGGCAAGCACCGGGGTCCGGCACTCGCCGGACAGCCCTGGGCCAGTCGCAAAGCGAGCGAGCGCCTATACCGATTTCCGTTCAAGTTGCAAGGCGGCGCGCGGCGTGGCACCGAAGACACCTTATTGGGGGAAGTAATCGATGGACGCAATCATCCTGCCTGTGACACTGGCAACGGCCGCCGCCTGCGCTTTGATCAATGTCTGGCTGGCGATCCGAATCGGTCAGGTGCGCCGTGCCGAGAAGATTTCGATCGGCGACGGCGGCAGCACCCGGCTGATCGCGCGGATGCGCGCCCAGCTCAATTTTGTCGAATACGCGCCGATCGTGCTGATCCTGATCGCGCTGATTGAACTGGCTGTGGGAACCGAGACGTGGCTGTGGGTCGTCGCGGCGCTGTTCGTGGGTGCGCGCATCCTCCACGCATTCGGCATGGACGGCTGGATGCCGGGCCGTGGCATCGGCATCGCAGTTACCCTACTCGTGACGATCGGCCTGGCCGGCTATGCTGCAACGATCCCCTATTTCGCGTTCGGCGAATCGGAAACGATCGAACTGGTCGAGGCGACGGGTTAAAGCCCCTCGACCCACGCGCTGAGCAGGCTGTGGGCGATCGCATAACGCGGCGGGGCGACGAATCGGGCATCCGGCTCCCCCGCCAGAGCCACGCGTACTTCGTCCCGCGTTACCCACATCGCGTCCTCGATCTCGGTCGTATCGAGCGATAGCGCATCGTCTTCGGCACGGGCGATGCAGGCGATCATCAGCGACGAGGCGAACGGCCAAGGCTGGCTGGCGACGTAGCGGACATCGGTCACGCGCACGCCCGCTTCCTCCAGCGTCTCGCGCGCCACCGCTTCCTCGATCGATTCGCCGACCTCGACGAACCCGGCAAGCGCCGAATAGCGCCCGGCCGGCCATGCCGCCTGCCGCCCAAGCAGCGCGCGCCCTTCATATTCCGCCAGCATGATCACCACCGGGTCGGTGCGCGGAAAATGCTCCGCGCCGCAACCCGCGCAACGCCGCGCCCAACCCGCGCGGAACATCCCGGTCGCGCTGCCACATGCCGCACAAAAGCCATGCCGCTGGTGCCAGTCGATCAAGCTGCGCGCACAGGCATAGAGGCTCGCCTGATCGGGCGGCATCAGCCCGAGCAGCGCGAACAAGGCCGGCGAGCGCGCCGCGCCATGCCGCTCAGCCATGCGCAGCGGGACGAAATGCGGCTTGCCGTCGATATAGCCCAGGAACAACGGTTCGGCGTCGTCAGCCAGATCGGCCAGGCTCGCCCAGACGAGCCGCCCTTCGCCATCCAGCTCGGGATCGAGCCCGTTAAGCTTCAGCAACCGCGCGCGCCAATCACCCAGTGCCGCGGCCAGCGCCTCAGGGTTGTTGCGTTCCCGGTCGGCGCGATCGAGCACGCCGCCGGTGAACCCGACTTCAAGCTGCATCAGCGTCCCGCTTGGGCGTAAACGGCTTTGACCGCATCGGCGCGCAGCGGCCATTTGTCCGACGGGAAGTAGTTGACCATCACCGTCCCGCGAATCTTTTTCGACGGATCGACCCACGCGACCGTGCCCGCCGCGCCGCCCCAGCCATAGGTGCCCTTGCCCGCGCCGCCCGGAACATCCTCAAGCTGCACCGATCCGCCCGCGCCATAGCCCATCTTCGGCCCCGCCGCGCCGCCGCTCCCGCTCGGCGCGCCACCGAAGGTGACGCCTGCGGGCAGCAGATCGGACATGGCGAGCTTCACCGTCTCCGCCTTCATCACCCGAACGCCATCCACCGTCCCGCCACTGGCGAGCATGCGAAGGAACCGGTCATAGTCGCGCGCCGACATGACCAGTCCCGCGCCGCCATAGGGGAAGGACGGCGGCGTCAAATAGGCTGAGGTCTTCGCAGGATCGAAGGGCACGCGGTTCTCGCCCGCCCAGGCATAGTTGGTCGCGAATCGCCCGATCTCCGACTGCGGGACGGTCCAATAGGTCGAGTTCATCTTGAGCGGCCCGAACATCCGCTTTTGCAGAAATTGCTCGAACGGCATCCCCGCCGCCGCCTCGATGATCGCGGGCAGCAGGTCGAGGCTGATCGAATAGCTCCACTTTGTCCCCGGCTCGGCGATCAGCGGCAATGTCGCGACGCGCTGGGCGAACTCTTTCAGGCTGTTGGGGCGCAGCGGCCGCGCCTGCGCCTCGAACGCCGCAGTCACCGCGCCGGGGGTAATGCCCAGCCGCTCATATTCCTTGAGCAACGGCCCCTTGGTGATGATCGAATAGCCAAGGCCCGCCGTGTGGGTCAGCAGATGGCGGACGGTGATCTGTGTCGTCGCCGGGCGGCTATCGAGGCTATTGGCCGGATCGGTCAGCACCTTCATCTGGCGAAAGCCGGGGAAGAAATCGGCGATCGGCTGGTCGAGCTTCAGCTTGCCATCCTCGACCAGCATCATCGCCGCCATGCCGGTGATCGGCTTGGTCATCGAATAGACGCGCCACAGCGAATCGGGGTTCGCTGCTGCGGCGTCCGACTCGGTCGCGATGCGGCCTGCGCTGACGAAGACCGGTGCCGAATCGCCGACTCCATAAGCGATGACGATGCCCTGTGTGCGGTTCTGCGCGACATAATCCTTGGCCATCGCATCGACCGGGGCGGCAACGCGCGTTGCCGTCGCCGCCTGTCCGAATGCCGCCGATTGCGTGGTCGCCAGCGCCAGCGCGGCCGCGCCACCGATCATCCAGGTCCGCTTCATCTGTCGCTCTCCATCGCCTCGACCGCCTTGGCGAACAGCCGCGGAAGTCCTGCCTCATCCAGTCGCTCGATCGGCCACCATTCGCCCTCGACCGCGCCTATGTGACGCGCGAGTGTTGCAGTCGCAAGCACGCCGTTCAGCTCGAAATGCGTAAAGACATGGCGGATCGCCGCATTGCGCAGCGTCCACTCAGCCTCAACGGGTGGATCGGCCAACCCCGGCGGGCTGTCGGCCCATGGTCCGGTGGGCAGCGCACGCATGCCCCCCAGCAAGCCCTTGGCCGGGCGGCGGACGAGCAGCACCGCGTCGTCACTCTCCAGCCAGAAAAAGGTGGCGTAGCGCACCGGACGCGCGCGCTTCTTCGCCTTGACCGGAAACGCCTCGAGCATCCCCTCCCGTCGCGCGGCGCAGGGCTCGGCGAGCGGACATAGCAGGCATTTGGGACTGCGCGGGGTGCAGGTCGTCGCGCCCAGATCCATCATCGCCTGCGCGAAATCGCCCGCGCGCGCATCCGGCGTAATCGAATCGGTCAGTTCGCGAATGCGCGGCTTGGCTCCAGGCAGTGGATCGGCCACCGCGAACAGCCGCGTCACCACCCGCTCGACATTGCCATCGACCACCACCGCGCGCTGCCCGAACGCGATCGCCGCCACCGCCGCCGCAGTATAGGCACCAAAGCCGGGCAGCGTACGCAACGCGGCCTCGCTCTCCGGCAGCCGCCCGCCATGCTCCGCCGCCACCGCCCGCGCCGCCGCGAGCAGGTTGCGTGCACGGGCATAATAACCGAGCCCCGCCCACGCGCTCATCACCTCGGCATCCGGCGCAGCGGCGAGGCTCGCGAAATCGGGCCAGCGCGCCGTGAATTTCTCGAAATAGGGGATCACCGCCGCGACCTGAGTCTGCTGGAGCATCACTTCGGAAAGCCACACGCGATACGGGTCCGGGGGCGGCGTCCCCGGCGGCGCGCGCCATGGCAGCACCCGTGCATTGGCATCGTACCAGGCGAGCAGCAGATCGGCGATGTCGTGAGAAACATTGTCGGGCACGCCCCGGCTATGGCATGGACGGAGCGGATGAGTAAGCCGCGCGCCACCACCGATGAACCTCGCCGCAGCAACCGTGTCCGCGCCGTCGCGGATCTGGTGCCCGATGTCGGCCGCGTCGCGTTCCGCAAGTTCGGCTTCGTCCAGAGCGCGGTGCTCAGCCGGTGGAGCGAGATCGTCGGCGAACGCTATGCCGGTGTGTCGTCGCCCGAATCGATCCGTTTCCCGCGCGGCGAACGCTCGAACGGCGTGCTGAGCCTGATCGTTCAAGGCGCGCATGCCCCGATGATGCAGCATATCGCGCCGGAGATCGTCGAGCGAGTGAACCGCTTCTTCGGCTATCCCGCAGTCGCGCGTGTCGCGATCCGACAGGGTGAAGTCACGCGCAAGCCCAAACCCGCCGCACCTCAGCCCGCCGCACCGCTCCCCGCCGAGCTGGGCGACAGTCTGCGCGCGATCGTCGATCCCGAGCTGCGCGCCGTGCTCGAAGGACTGGGGGCGGGACTTGCGACACCCGCATTCAAACTTGGAAAGATCGACTGATGCGTTTGTTCGCCCTTCTCGCCCCGCTTGCCGTAGCCGCAATCGCTGCGGGCGGTGCCACGGCGCAGCAGCCCAAGAAGAAGTCGGTCGCCGCGCGCGACTGGTCGACGCATGTCGTGCAGGCACCATCGGGCGCGTATCTGATCGGCAATCCGGCGGCGCCGGTGAAGCTGGTCGAGTATCTGAGCTATACCTGCGGCCATTGCGCGCATTTCGTCGCTGAATCCAAGGAGCCCCTGAAAGACGGTTATGTCCGGCGCGGCAGCGTCCGCGTGGAGATCCGCCATGCGGTGCGCGATCCAATCGACATGGCTGCGGCACTGCTCGCCCGCTGTGCCGGGCCGGGCGGTTTTGCCGGGGCGACCGACGCCATCTTTGCCGATCAGCGCGCATGGTTCCGAATCGGTTCGCAATGGTGGCAGGCAAATGAAGCAGCGCTCCAGCCCCGCCCCGAGCTCGCCCGCCTGAAGGCGGTGGCCGAGGCATCGGGGCTTAGCCCGCTGATGCGCGCGCGTGGCATGACCCAGGCGCGGATCGACCAGTGTTTTGCCAGCCCGACTGACCTCAATCGCCTGACCGCGATGGCCGACGCATCGTGGAAGACGATCAAGGGCACCCCGACCTTCGTCATCAACGGCAAGACCGGTGGCGGCGGCCATTGGGAAACACTCGAACCCGAACTGCGCGCCGCGGGCGCGCGCTGACCTATCCCCCCAAAAGCGTGGAGACGTAACTTGAAGCGAATTGCACTCGGCCTGGTATCGGCGATTGCCCTGGCAAGCTGTGGCGGCGGCGACGACGCGGGCAACAACAGCGCGGCTGCGCCTGCGGCTCCGGTCGCCGGTGCGTCGGCACCGACCGGCTCCGCATGGGTCGATACCGTGGTCAAGACCGCCGAGGGCGGCTTCCGCATGGGCAATCCCGATGCGCCGATCAAGCTGATCGAATATGGTTCGCGCACCTGCGGCCATTGCGCGGCGTTTGCCGTCGCTGGCATGGAACCGCTCAAGGCCTATATCGCGACCGGAAAGGTCAGCTTCGAGTTCCGCGACTTCCTTCTCAATCCGATGGACGTCGGCGCGGCGCTGGTCGGCCAATGCGCGGGTCCCGGCCCGTTCTTCCCGATCCTCGACCAGATGTTCGCGGAGCAGGCGACCCTGCTCGGCAACGGGCCGAAGCAAGGCGACCCCTTCATCCAACAGATCGAGGCAATGGCACCCCAGCAGCGCATCGCCGCGCTCGCCGAGAAGTTCGGCTATCTCGCCTTTGTCCAGCAGCGGGGCATTCCCGAAGCGCAGGCGCGGTCCTGTCTCGCCGATCAGGCTGCGACCGACGCGTTGGTGAAGGCGGCCGAGGCCGGCCAGAAGGAATTCAACATCGCCGGCACGCCGACCTTCATCCTCAACGGCAAGACGCTGGAAAATACCGGCACCTGGCCGCAGGTCGAGGCCGCGCTGAAGGCTGCGGGCGCCTAACGAAGGCCGGGGGCGGGACCGCTAGAGATGCAGATCAAGCGGCTCCGCCTCACCGGGTTCAAGAGCTTCGTCGACCCGGCCGATTTGCGTATCGAGCCGGGGCTGACGGGAATCGTCGGCCCCAATGGCTGCGGCAAGTCCAATCTGCTCGAAGCGCTGCGCTGGGCGATGGGCGAGAACAGCGCCAAATCGATGCGCGGCGCGGGGATGGAGGATGTGATCTTCGCGGGGACCGCCAGCCGCCCGCAGCGCGATTTTGCCGAAGTCTCGATCCTCGCCGAACAGGCCGGCGGCCCTGAGGAAGGCGAACTGGAAGTCGTCCGCCGGATCGAACGCGGCGCGGGATCGGCCTATCGCATCAATGGCCGCGACGTGCGCGCCAAGGATGTCGGGCTTCTGTTTGCCGACTCGGCAACCGGGGCGCATTCCCCGGCGCTGGTCAGCCAGGGGCGGATCGGCGCGATCATCCAGGCCAAGCCCGGCGAGCGCCGCCAGATGCTCGAAGAGGCAGCGGGCATTTCCGGTCTGCATGTCCGGCGCAAGGATGCCGAACAGAAACTCCGCGCGACCGAGACCAATCTTACCCGGCTCGACGAGCTGATCAGCGATCAGGAGGCGCGCGCCGCCGCGCTCAAGCGCCAGGCGCGACAGGCGGAGCGCTATCGCGAGCTGTCCGACCGCATCCGCACCGCAGAGGCGCGGATGATCTTCGCGCGCTGGCGCGACGCCGCCGCTGCAGCCGAAGCCGCCAAGCAGGAAGCCGCCACCGCCGAGGCTTTGGTTGCCGAGCGCACCGCCGCGCAGGAAACTGCGCTGGCCGCGCAACAGGCGGTCGCAACCACGCTCGCCAGCGCGCGCGCCGCCGCGCTCACCCAGCGCGACCGGGCGAGCGAGGCGATGCACCGGCTGGCGACGCTCCGCAGCGAACGTGCCGCGATCGACCGGCGCATCGCCGAACTGCGCGACTCCGCCGCGCGGCTCGAAGCCGACAAGGAGCGTGAAGGCGCGCTGGCCCGCGACGCCGCCGACGCCCTCGCCCGACTCGACAGCGAGACGCAGGCGCTCGATTCGCGCATCGCCGAGTCGACCGCGCGGATGCCCGATCTCGACGCCGCGCTGGCCGATGCCGAACGCGCCGCGCGCGATGCCGAAGTGGCGCTGGCGCAGGCGCTCGCCGCACAGGCCGCCGAAGCCGCCGAGACCCGGGTAGCCGATGCCGCGCTCGCCGCCGCCCGCACCCGCGCCGAACGCGCCACCCGCGAGGCCGCGCGGGTCGAGGCGGAAATCCGCGCGCTGGGCGATCCCGCCCCGCTCGCCGCCGAACGCCTGCGCGCCGCCGATGCGCGTGCCCAGGCAGCACATCAGGCCGAGTCCGCGCGCACCGGCCTGGCCCGCGCCGATGCCGCCGAGCGCGCCGCGATCGACTCGCGCAGCCGCGCGCAAACCGCGCGGGCCGAAGCATATGCCGAACTCGCCCAGCTCGACAGCGAAGCGGCTGCCCTGTCCAAGGCGACCCGCCCGAGCGGCAAGGAGCGCTTGCTCGACCGGCTGACGGTCGCACCCGGCTATGAACGCGCGCTCGCCGCTGCGCTGGGTGACGATCTGGAGGCGGGTCTCGATCCCGCTGGCGAGCGCCATTGGGCGGGGGCAGAGGCACTTTCCGGCGATCCAGCGCCGCCGCGGCGGACCACCCCCTTGGCCACTCACGTCACCGCCCCGCCCGCGCTCGCCCGACGGCTGGCACAGATACTGGTTGCCGAGATCGATGATGGCCAGCCGCTCGCAGTGGGACAGCGGCTGGTGACGCTGATGGGCGTGTTGCGCCGCTGGGACGGCTATGTCGCGCGATCGGGCGGGGCTGCGGCGGCCGAGCGGCTGGAGCGCGTCAACCGCCTGCATGCGATCGAGAAGGCCCGCCCCGCCGCAGTCCGCGCGGTCGATTCCGCCGATGCCGATCTGGCGCGGATCGAGGCGGAGATCACCGAAGCGAAGCGCGCCGCGTCCGATTGTCGCCGCCTGCTCGACAGTTCCGAAACTGCCGGGCGCGACGCCGCCCGCGCCGAGGACCGCGCCGCCGCCGCGATCGAGCGACTCGACGCGCAGCGCGCCGATCTGGAGGGCCGCCGCGCGCGCACCGTGGCCGAGCAGGAGGAAGCCGTGGGCGAGGTCGCACGCGCCGCGGCCGCCCGCGCTGGCCTGCCCGATGGTAGCGAAACCCGGGCGAAAGTCGCCGCGCTGTCCGGCGAGGCCGAAACCCGCCGCGCCGCCGCCGCAACCGCGCGCGCCGAGCGCGGCGCGCTGGAGCGCGACATCGCCGCCGCGCGCGAGCGCCTCGCCGCAGCCCAGGCCGAGCGACGCAGCTGGACTTCCCGCGCCGGCGAGGCGGCACGCCGCATCGCGGAAATGGACGCGCGCGCGGTCGAACTGGCCGACGCCGCCGAGGCGCTCGCCACCCGCCCCGCCGAGCTCGACGCCGCAGTGACCGAGGCCGAGCGCGCGAGCGAGGAAGCGCGGATCGAGAGCGCCGCCGCCCAACTCGCCGAACGCGAGGCCGAAGCCCAACTGCGCGGGACCGAAGCCGCGGTGCGCGCCGCCGGCGACGCGCTGGGCGAGGCGCGCGAGCATCGCGCCGGGGCCGTGGCGCGTGCAGAAAATCATGATCTACGCCGGGTCGAAATGAACCGCCTGTCGGGCGAGCGCTTCGAATGCCCGCCCCCCCTGTTGTCCGAGCGAGTCGGCTTCGATCCCGACGGCGTGCGCGGGCCGCAGGATGAATCCGCCGCGCACGACCGGCTGATCGCCGAGCGCGAACGGATCGGTCCGGTCAACCTCGTCGCGGAGACCGAACTGGCCGAACTCACCACCGCCGCGCAGACCGCCGCTGCCGAACGCGACGAACTGATCCAGGCGGTCCACCGGCTACGCGGCAGCATCGGCACCCTCAACCGCGAAGGGCGCCAGCGTCTGCTGACTGCGTTCGAGGCGGTCGACCAGCATTTCCGCCGCCTGTTCACCACCTTGTTCAACGGCGGCCAGGCGCATCTCGCGCTGATCGACTCCGACGATCCGCTGGAGGCTGGACTGGAGATCATGGCGCAGCCGCCGGGCAAGAAGCTCCAGTCGCTGACGCTGTTGTCGGGCGGCGAACAGGCACTTACCGCGGTTGCGCTGATCTTTGCGCTGTTCCTCACTAACCCCGCACCGATCTGCGTGCTCGACGAAGTCGATGCACCGCTCGACGACGCCAATATCGAGCGGTTCTGTGACCTGCTCGAAGCGATGACGCGCGAAACCGCGACCCGCTACCTCATCGTCACGCACAATGCCGCGACGATGAGCCGCATGCACCGCCTGTTCGGCGTCACCATGGTCGAACGCGGCGTCAGCCGCCTCGTCTCGGTCGATCTGGGCGGGGCCGAATCGCTGCTGGCGGCGGAGTGAGCGTCGCCGTCCGCCCCACCCGCTTCCGCCTCGCGTTGTTCGGTTTCGGGGACTTTGCGTTCAACCTTTACTGGCAGAGCGCGATGCTCTTCCTGCTGTTCTATTACACCGACGCGCTGGGGCTGCCGGTGGGGATGGCGGCGACGATCTTCCTCGCTGCATCGGTATGGGACGGAATCGCGAATTTCGCCGCCGGGTTGCTGGCCGACCGGCATGAGCCGCGCGGGGGGCTGGGGCGGTTGCTCGCGCTCGGGGGCGTCCCGCTGGGCCTTGGCTTCATGCTCGCCTATCTACCCCCGCTTGCCCCGGGCATCTGGGGGATGGTCGGCATCTTTGCGGGCCATATCCTGTTCCGCACCGCCTACGCTTTTCTCAACGTGCCCTATCTCGCGATGAGCGCGCGGGTCAGCGCGGACAGCAACGACCGCGCGTTCGTCGCGGGCGTACGCATGCTGTCGGGCACGCTGGCCGCGATCGTCGTCGCGCTCGGCACCGTGCCGCTGGGCTCGGGCCTGCTCGGCGTTGAGGCAGCGGCGGACGCCTATTTCGGCGCGGCGATCCTGTTCGCAATCGCGGGTGCGGCGATCCTCGCGCTGGTCGGCGCCAGCTATCGCGAAGCCGATGTGCCCGATCGCGCCGCGCCGGTTCCGGTGCTGACCGCATTGCGCGCCATCGCTGCCAACCGCGCCTTCGTTACGCTCAATCTCGCGATGATGGCGGTGATCGTCGCGGTGACGATCCTCAACAAGTCGGTCCTCTATTATTTCAAATATTTCCTGCACGACGAGGAGAGCGGACAGCTGGCGCTGGCATCGATGAGCGTGGTCAGTGCGGTGTCGGTGCCACTTTGGATGCTCCTGCGCCGCCGCATCGGCGCGCGCGGGCTGTGGTTCCTTGCCGCCGGGCTTGCCAGCGCTGGGCTCGCA
>JBHYGP010000023.1:1993-7007 GCA_051858935.1 Sphingomonas sp. | reverse complement strand
AGACGCCGCACCCGCACATTCTGACCGGCGATACGACGGTCGCGCTGGAGAACCTCGCCCGCGCGAGCCGCAAGCGGATGACGGGCGTGGTGATCGGCGTGACGGGGTCGGTGGGCAAGACCGGGACCAAGGAGGCGCTGTTCGCGTGCCTCGACCGGCCCGATCCGGGGCAGGCGCATCGCTCGGTCAAAAGCTACAACAACCATACCGGCGTGCCGCTCTCGCTCTCACGGATGCCGCGCGACACGCAGTTCGGCATTTTCGAGATGGGGATGAACCACGCCGGCGAACTGCTGGCGCTCACGCATATGGTGCGGCCGCACATTGCGATCGTCACCACCATCGCCCCCGCGCACACCGAATTCTTCGACAGCGAAGAGGCAATTGCCGACGCCAAGGGCGAGATTTTTCAGGGGCTGGTGCCCGGCGGCACCGCGATCGTGCCGTTCGACAGCCCGCATCGCGACCGGCTGATCGCTGCCGCGACGGGCCATGCCGCGCGGATCGTGACCTTTGGTCTGGGCAATGGCGCGGACGTGCGCGCGGTCGAGGTGATGCACGGCCAGCCGGGCGGCACCTTTGTCACCGCGAAGATCGGGGCCGAGAAGACGCTGAGCTTTACCCTGTCGCAGCCGGGGGATCACTGGGTCGCCAATGCGATGGCGGTGCTGGCGGCGGTCGATGCTGCGGGCGGCGATCTGGAGCAGGCGGGACTGGCGCTGGGTGAGATGGGCGGGATTGCCGGACGCGGCGCGCGCTTTGCCGCACAGGTCGCGGGCGGCGAGGCGTTGGTGATCGACGAAAGCTACAACGCCAACCCGGCGTCGATGCGCGCGACGCTGGCGGTGCTGGCGGCGACCCCGGCGACGCGGCGCGTCGCGGTGCTGGGCGAGATGCGCGAATTGGGCGAGCAGTCCGACGATTTCCATGCCGATCTCGCCGGGCCGATCGGCGAGGCGGGCGTCGAAACGGTGCTTCTTGTCGGCGAGGGGATGAAGCCGCTCGCCACAGCGCTTGAGGGGCGGGTCGAATTGGTCCATGTGCCCGACGCCGCCACCGCGCGCGCGTCGCTGGAAGCGATGCTGCGGGCCGGGGACGCGGTGCTCATCAAGGGGTCGAACGGGGTCGGGCTGTCGCGGGTCGTCGCGGCGCTGGCCCAAAGGATTTAGGCAGGGGGCCGATGCTGTACGAACTTGCCGAATGGTTGGGCTTTCCGGGCATTTTGAACCTGTTCCGGTACCTGTCGTTCCGCAGCGGCGCGTCGGTTGCGACCGCGCTGCTGATCGGCCTGATCATCGGGCCGCGCTTCATCGGCTGGCTGCGCGTGCGGCAGGGCAAGGGGCAGCCGATCCGCAGCGACGGGCCGCAGAGCCATCTGGCCAAGCGCGGCACGCCGACGATGGGCGGCCTGATGATCCTGACCAGCCTGACGCTGTCGCTGTTCCTGTGGATGGACCTGAGCAATCCCTATATCTGGGCGTGCATCTTCGTGACGCTCGGCTTCGGGATGATCGGGTTCCTCGACGACTATGACAAGGTGCGCAAGGCGAGCACGGCGGGCGTCTCTGGCCGGATGCGGCTGCTCGGCGAGTTCGCGATTGCGGGCATCGCGGCGTGGGTGATCACGCTGCAGAACGGGACGATGCTGTATGTCCCGTTCTTCAGCCAGTTCAGCGTCGATCTGGGCTATTTCTACATCGTCTTTGCCGCGTTCACGATCGTGGCGTTCGGCAATGCGGTCAACCTGACCGACGGTCTGGACGGCCTGGCGACGATGCCGGTGATCATCGCGAGCATGGCGTTCATGCTGATCGCCTATGTCGTCGGGAACAAGGTGTTCGCGACCTATCTTGGCATTCCGCATGTCGCGGGGGCGGGCGATCTGGCGATCTTCTGCGGCGCGATTGTCGGCGCGGGCCTTGCGTTTCTGTGGTTCAATGCGCCGCCGGCGGCGGTGTTCATGGGCGATACCGGGTCGCTGGCGCTGGGCGGCGCTTTGGGTGCGATTGCCGTCACCACGCATCATGAGCTGGTGCTGGGGATCATCGGCGGCCTGTTCGTGGTCGAAGCGCTGAGCGTCATTATCCAGGTGTTCTGGTACAAGCGGACCGGCAAGCGCGTGTTCCGCATGGCGCCGATCCACCATCATTTCGAACAGCTTGGCTGGAGCGAGCCGACGGTCGTGATCCGGTTCTGGATCATCGCCTTCGTGCTGGCGCTCGCGGGGCTCGCGACGCTGAAGCTGCGGTGATCGTTTCCGCCGCCTGGCGCGGGAAACGCTTTGCGGTACTCGGGCTGGCGCGGTCGGGGGCGGCGAGCGTGCGCGCGCTGGTAGCTGGCGGGGCGGAAGTGCTGGCGTGGGACGATGCCAAAGACAAGCGCGACGCGGTGATTGCCGACGCGCGTGATGTCGTGGACGAGCAGCTGTTCGTCGATGACTTCACCGACTGGCAGGAGATCGAAGCGGATGGCTTCGTCTTTTCTCCGGGCGTTCCGCTCAATCGCGATCCGTTGACCGCCGTTGCCCGCGAAACTGGCGTGCCGATCATCGGCGATATCGAGCTGTTCGCGCAGACGCGGGGCGAACTTCCGGCGCACATGGTTGTCGGGATTACCGGGACCAATGGCAAGTCGACCACGACCGCGCTGATCCACCATATCCTTGAAACCGCCGGTATCCCCGCGCGATTGGGCGGGAATATCGGGTTGCCGATCCTGGGGCAGGAGCCGTTGCCGGAGGGCGGCGTCTATGTGCTCGAGCTGTCGAGTTATCAGATCGACCTGACCCAGAGCCTCGATTGCGAGGTTGCGGTATTGCTCAACATCACGCCCGATCATCTCGACCGCTATGACGGGTTCGAGGGTTACGCCGCGTCGAAGGCGCGGCTGTTCGCGATGCAGTCCAAGGGGCATGCCGCGATCATCGGGATCGGGGACGAGGCGTCGCAGGGCGTGGCGAAGCAGGTTGCGCGGTCGGGTCGGGCCGAGGACGTAACCAAGATCGCGCCCGGCTTCTGCATGGACCAGTCGCGCTGGCCCGCGCTGCAGGGGCCGCACAATGCGCAGAACGCGCTCGCCGCCATCGCCGCATGCGAGGCGCTGGGGGTGGATCAGGCGAGCATCGACCGTGGCCTTGAGAGCTTTCCCGGCCTGCCGCACCGGATGGAGCGCGTCGCAACGAAGAACGGCGTGCTGTTCGTCAATGACAGCAAGGCGACCAATGCGGAATCGACCGCCCCGGCGCTGGCCGCCTATCCGCGCATCCACTGGATTTTGGGTGGCAAGGCCAAGACCGCCGATCTCGACGCCTGCCGCCCGGGTTTCCCCCATATTGTCCGCGCCTATACCATCGGCGAAGCGACCGAGATGTTTGCGGACATCCTGAAGGACGACATGCCGGTCGAGCGGTCGGTCACGCTCGCCGAAGCGGTGCGTGCCGCGGCGGCCAATGCCCGCGAGGGCGAGGTGGTGCTGTTGTCGCCCGCCTGCGCGTCGTTCGACCAGTTCCGCGATTATGAGGATCGCGGCGACCAGTTCCGCGCGGCGGTGGAGGCCTTGTCATGACCGACGTGATCCGCGCGACCACCAAGCGCAAGCCGCTGCGCGAACGGTTCGAGGATCAGCTGAGCCGCGGGAGCAAGACCCCGCTGGGCCTGTGGTTCTGGGAGATCGACCGCATCCTGCTGCTGCTCGCCTTTCTGCTGATCGGCATTGGGCTGGTCGCGGTGGCGGCGGCATCGCCGGCATCGGCGGAACGCTATTCGGATTCGACCAAGCAGTTTGCGTCGATGCATTATTTCTGGCGGCAGGCGCTGTGGATCGGACTGTCGATCCCGGTGCTGCTGGTCGTGTCGATGTTGCCGGTCGGGCTGGCGCGGCGCGGGGCGATTTTGGGCACGGCGATCTGTGTGCTGCTGGTCGGGATTGCGGCGTTCTTCGGCGCTGAGGTCAATGGCGCGCGGCGCTGGATCGGCCTGGGTATCGCGTCGTTCCAGCCATCGGAGTTCCTGAAGCCGCTCTACATCGTCACCACCGCGTGGCTGTTGTCGATGCGGGCGAAGGATCCGAGCCTGCCGGTGATCCCGCTGACTGCGGTGCTGACCATATTGATCGGCGGACTGCTGATGAAGCAGCCCGATTTCGGGCAGACGATGATCTTTGCGGCGGTGTGGGTCATCCTGCTGATGCTGTCGGGAATTTCGACTCGTGCGATCGGGGCGTTGGGCGGGTTGTGTGTGGCGGGGGTGATCTCCGCCTATCTGTTCTATGACACGGCGCGCACGCGCATCGACAGCTTCCTGTTCCCCGATCCCGAAAAGGCGGCGGCGGAGCATTATCAGACCGATATGGCGCATGCGGTGCTGACCGGTGGCGGCGCGACCGGCACTGGCCCCGGCGGCGGGACGGTCAAGTTCAAGCTGCCCGAGGCGCATACCGACTACATCTTCTCGGTCATGGGCGAGGAGTTCGGGTTAATCGTCTGTATCGTCATTGCGCTGATCTACCTCGCCATCGTCGTGCGGGTGCTGATCAAGCTGCTGGACGAAGAGGACGCGTTCCGGTTGCTCGCCGCCGCCGGCCTTGCGGCCCAATTCGGGATTCAGGCGGTGATCAACATGGCGGTGAACACCGGCCTTGCCCCCTCCAAGGGGATGACCTTGCCCTTCATTTCCTATGGCGGATCGTCGATGGTGGCATTGTCGATCGGGATGGGACTGCTGCTCGCTTTCACGCGACGGAACCCGTATCTGAAGCGCTCAAGCTATACGGTTCGAGGAAGCAATAAATGACATCGGGACGGCAATACGTCCTCGCCGCCGGGGGTACTGGCGGACATATGGTTCCCGCCGCGGCGCTGGCGGCGGAGCTGATGCGGCGCGGGCACAAGGTCGCGCTGATTTCCGACGAGCGCGGCGTGCGCTTCCCCGATCTGTTCGACGGGATCGAGACGCATGTCGTTCCGGCATCGCGCTTTTCGGGCGGGCCGTTCGGCTGGCTCAAGGCACTGCGCACG
>JBHYGP010000023.1:0-1983 GCA_051858935.1 Sphingomonas sp. | reverse complement strand
GCCAAGGGTCGGTCGCAGGCGCGCAAGCTGTACCGCCAGTTGCGCCCCGCAGCTGTGGTGGCGTTTGGCGGCTATGCGTCGATGCCCGCACTGTCGGCGGCGTTCGCGATGAAGGTGCCGACCGTCATCCATGAGCAGAATGCGGTGCTGGGCCGGGTCAACCGGCTGGTCGCGGGCAAGGTGGGGGCGATCGCCACCAGCTATGCCGAGGTTGCGCGGCTGAAGCCGGCCTATGCGCAGAAGGTTCATCTGACCGGCAATCCGGTGCGTGAGGCGGTGCTGGAGCTGCGGCTGCGGCCCTATCCGCCGCTGGAGGAGGATGGCATTTTCCGCGTGCTGGTGACCGGGGGAAGTCAGGGCGCGTCGGTGCTGTCGCAGGTCGTGCCCGATGGCCTTGCGCTGCTGCCCGTGCATTTTCGCCGCCGGATGCAAGTGACGCATCAGGCGCGGGTCGAAGATATCGACGAGGTGCGCCGCAAATATGCCGAACATGGCATTCCGGCGGAGATCGCGTCCTATTTGCCCGATTTGCCCGAGCGGCTGGCCTGGGCGCATATCGTGATCGCGCGCGCGGGGGCGTCGACCATATCCGAGCTGACTGCGGCGGGGCGTCCGGCGATTTTGGTTCCGCTGCCGAGTGCGACCGACGATCACCAGACCGCCAATGCGCGCGAGATCAGTGCGGCGGGCGGGGCGCGGACGATCCCGCAGCGGGCGTTCACGGCGCAGGAACTGGCCAAGCAGATCCAGAAGCTGGGGCTGGACCCTGAGGGGCTGGCGCATGCCGCGGCGTGTGCGCGCAGCGTCGGGCGGCCCGATGCGGTCCGCGATCTGGCGGATCTGGTGGAATCGATCGACGCCGACTGGGCGTCGGCAGGAATGGGACGGGCCGAGCCGGTGAAAATCGCACAGGGCGGGGAGGCATTCGCGTGAAGGGTGTCGCCAAGGATATCGGCACGATCCATTTCGTCGGCATCGGCGGGATCGGCATGTCGGGCATCGCCGAGGTGATGCACAATCTGGGTTACAAGGTGCAGGGCAGCGACAGTGCCGAGGGCTATGTCGTCGAAGGGCTGCGCAAGCGCGGGATCGCGATCACGATCGGGCAGAGCGCGGACAATCTGGGCGATGCGGCGGTTGTCGTGACATCGACCGCGATCAAGCGCGACAATCCCGAAGTGCAGGCCGCCTATGCCGCGCGCATTCCGGTGGTGCGGCGTGCGGAGATGCTGGCCGAGCTGATGCGTTTGAAGTCCACCGTCGCGGTGGCGGGGACGCATGGCAAGACCACGACGACAAGCATGATCGCGGCGCTGCTGGATGCGGGCGGGATTGATCCGACCGTGATCAATGGCGGGATCATCAACCAATATGGCTCCAACGCGCGGCTGGGCGACAGCGAGTGGATGGTGGTCGAGGCCGATGAGAGCGACGGCAGCTTCCTGCGGCTCGACGGCACGATTGCGGTGGTGACCAATATCGATCCCGAGCATCTCGATCACTATGGCAGCTTCGAGCGGGCCAAGGACGCCTATGTCGAGTTTGTCGAGAATGTGCCCTTCTATGGCGCGGCGTTGCTGTGTCTCGACCATCCCGAGGTGCAGGCGATCATCCCAAGGGTTCGTGATCGCCGGATCGTGACCTATGGCTTTGCCGCGAGCGCGGATGTGCGCGGGGTGAATGTTCAGCCCTATCCGGGCGGGAACCGGTTCGAGGCGATCATCCGCCACCGCGACGGCAGCACTCGGTCGATCGAGGGGATCGACCTGCCCATGCCCGGCCGCCACAATGTCCAGAACGCGCTCGCCGCGATCGGCGTGGCGCTGGAAATGGGGATCGATGACGCGACGATCCAGAACGGCTTTGCGCGGTTCGAGGGGGTCAAACGGCGCTTTACCAAGGTCGGCGAGATCGGCTTTGCGGGGCAGCTGCCCGCGATCGTGATTGACGATTACGGCCACCACCCGGTTGAGATCCGCGCGG
>JBHYGP010000022.1:5952-7037 GCA_051858935.1 Sphingomonas sp. | reverse complement strand
GTCCAACCCGGAGCGGTTCGCGGGCAAAACGGTCGGCATCGTGCTGTGCGGCGGCAATATCGACACGCGGCTGCTCGCCAATGTGCTGCTGCGCGACCTCGCCCGGTCGGGCCGCCTCGCGCGGCTGCGCATCCGCTTGCAGGATCGCCCGGGCGCGCTGTTCCATGTCAGCCGCATCTTCCACGAACAGGGCGTCAACATCATCGAGGTGTATCACCAGCGTGTGTTCACCTCGCTCCCGGCCAAGGGCCTGATCACCGATATCGAGTGCGAGACCCGCGACGGCGCGCATCTCGATCGGCTGATGGCGGCACTGCGCGCGGCGGGCTATGCGGTGAGCATGGTCGAGCTCGACTGATACTTTTCCACAACTGAACGGTGAAGTGAATCGCACGCGCGGCGAAGCGAGTCGGCGCGCCCTTCCCTGCCGAGTCGCGGCTGACCTATAACGGAGCGGTGGCGCGTCCTGCTGCCGCGCAACCCTTTAAGATCACTCGCGCGGCGTTAACCCATTTTCATGGTAAATCCGCTTTTCAGGACGAATCGACCGCTTCATAATGGCCCCCGTTCCAGTCGGAGCATCGGTGAAGAAGGGGCTTAAATTCGTGACCGCATTGACCCGGTTCCCACGGTTTTTCGTGACCAGCCCCTCGGCCTGTCCGTACCTGCCCGGTCGGCAGGAGCGGAAGATCTTTACCGAGCTGAACGGCCCGCACGCCGGCGAGCTGAACGACGCGCTGGGCCGCATCGGCTTTCGCCGCAGCCAGTCCGTCGCCTATCGGCCGAGCTGCGTCGGGTGCAACGCCTGTCTGTCGGTGCGGGTGGTCAATGACGAGTTCCGCCCCAATGCCACGCAGCGCAAGCTGATCCGTCGCCATTCCGACCTGTCGGTCACCGCGTGCCGCCCCTGGGCGACCGAAGAGCAGTACGCGCTGCTGCGCCGCTATCTCACCGCGAGGCATCCGGGCGGCGGCATGACGATGATGGATGAGACCGACTATGCCGACATGGTCGAGCAGTCGCCGGTCAGCACCTATGTCATCGAATATCGCGAGCCCGAGGAACTGGGCGGCGCGCTGGTCGGG
>JBHYGP010000022.1:4909-5942 GCA_051858935.1 Sphingomonas sp. | reverse complement strand
TATGTCCGCATCGGCAGCGCCACGCCACGACTCGCCGACCATCCCGAGCGGCAGGGCTTGGGCAACCTGATCATCATGGACCATATCGTCCGCGCGCGCAGCGCGGGGCTGCCCTATGTTTATATGGGCTATTGGGTGAAGGGCAGCGACCGGATGGCGTACAAGACGCGGTACCGGCCGATGGAAGTGCTTGGCCCCAATGGCTGGTCGCGGATGCCGGACGATGCCGATGCCACGGTTACCGAGGCTGCGCCCCAGCCGGTCAAGCTGCGCGCCTTTGCGTAATCAGGCGTCGCCGTTCATCCGCTCGACCTGAAGCTCAACTGACAGCTCCTCGACGCCCTCGCCCTGGCGGATGCCGACGATCGGGGCGGCGCCGTTGAAGTCGAGCGCGGTAGCCATGCGGACATAGTTCGCATCCGGGCTGATCCCGGCCGACGGATCGAAGCCGATCCAGCCCAGCCGATCGACCCAGGCTTCTGCCCAGCCATGCGGGGGGCACGTTCCCTCGCCACAGTTGCGATAGCCCGAGACGTAGCGGGCGGGCAGACCCAGTACCGATGCGCCGGCGATGAAAATGTGCGCGAGGTCGCGGCAGTCGGGGTTGCCCCCCTCCAATGCTTCAACCGCTGTCGCGCCGCGATCGGGGCGGTCGGCGGCGTCGGGGAAACGCTGGCAGAGCGCGAGGTTCCAGCTGTGCAGCTGGGCAAGCGCCTCTCCGCTTCCGGCTGCGTCACGCGCCCATTCGGCCAGCGTCGCGTCGGGGGTCGTGCGGGCGGTGATGCGGCGGAACATTGGCGGCGGGAGCAGTTCGTTGCTGCCGCGAACCAGCCCGTCGGCCTCGGTGGTCAGCACCTGCCCTGCCACGGTAATCTCGATCCGGTCGATCGGCCCTTCGGCATAGAGCATCGTCACGCGGTTGCCGAAGCCGTCGATCGAATCGCGCAGCCGGACGTCGCAATCGACGTCGATGCGCCAGTCGACGACGGTCTGGTCGTGCGTGTCGCCCGGGGTCAGGCGCAATGTCTGGACC
>JBHYGP010000022.1:0-4899 GCA_051858935.1 Sphingomonas sp. | reverse complement strand
GAAGCGGTAGCGGGTCTGGTGGTCGATGGCCAAGCGCATCAGATACACCTGAACTGGCGGGCGATGGCGGCGTCGAGCAGCGCATTCTCGCGGATGAAGGCTTGCAGATATTCGTGCAGGCCACGAACGATCACTTCGTGCGCGCGGGTCTTTTGCATTCGGGCGATGCGGGCGCGGGCCATGCGGTCGGCCTCACCCTGCAATCCGGTGCGCTTGGCGAGGGCATTGAGCTGCTCGACCACTTCCTCGACGCATCCGGCGAGGCTGCGGGGCAGTTCGCCACGGGTAATCAGCAGGTCGATGACGTTGGCCGGGCGCAACCCGTCGCTGTAGAGCCAGCGATAGGCGGTGACTGCCGAGACGGTCTGGAGGATCGTCGTCCACTGGTCGCGGTCGACCAGGCCCCCGACCTTCTCCCCTTCCGGCAGCAGCAGATGGTATTTGACGTCGAGCAAACGCGCGGTGTTGTCCGCCCGCTCGATCGCGGCGCCGAGCTGGATCAGCATCGTCGCTTCATTGCCCATCATGCGGTGGATCGCGCCTTCGAACCCGCGCGCTTCGGCCATTACGCCTTCGACCAGAGCGAGGGTGGTCGCGGCGCCGCCGGGGCTGACGCGCTTGGCGAAGAGCAGCCAGAGACGGTTGATCGCGGTCCATGCTTCTCGCGTCAAAGCGGTGCGGACGGCGCGGCCATTGTTGCGCGCCTGTTCAAGGCAGCGGACGATCGAGCCGGGATGGCTCATGTCGAGCGTCAGGAAATGCGCCACCGGCTGCTGGCTGATCGTCTGGTGCGCGGCGGCATAGGCCTCTTCGGTGTAGGTGACGCTGAGCGCGCTGGCCCAGGCCGCCTCCCCCGCCGGACGGGCGGACAGCGCGTCGAGCCGGACGGTCGCTTCGACCAGCCGGGCGATGAAGTCCGCGCGCTCGACGTAGCGGCCGAGCCAGTAGAGCGACGACGCGGTGCGGGAGAGCATGCGCATCAGCCGACCACCTGCGTCTGTTCCTGCCCCTGCACCGGCCCGTCGGGCATCAGGACGAAGCTGTCCTTGGTCCCGCCGCCCTGGCTGGAATTGACGACCAGCGACCCTTCCTTGAGCGCGACGCGGGTCAGGCCGCCGGGGACGACGCGGACGCCGTCGGAGCCGGAGAGGACGAACGGGCGGAAATCGACGTGACGCGGGGCGAGGCCGGTTTCGGTGACGGTCGGCACGGTCGACAGCGCCAGCGTCGGCTGGGCGATGTAGCGATGCGGTTCGGCGATCAGCGCGGCGCGGAACGACTCGATCTCGGCCCTGGTCGCGGTCGGGCCGACCAGCATGCCATAGCCGCCCGAGCCGTCGACCAGCTTGACCACCAGATCCTTGAGATTGTCGAGCGTGTATTTCAACGCTTCTGGCTCACGGCAGCGCCAGGTTTCGACATTGGGCAGCTTGGCTTCACCGCCCGAGTAGAATTTCACGATCTCCGGCATGTAGCTGTAGATCGCCTTGTCGTCGGCGATGCCATTGCCCGGCGCGTTGATCAGCGTGACATTGCCGGCGCGATAGGCAGCCATGATGCCGGGGACGCCGAGCATCGAATCCGGGCGGAAGACGAGCGGGTCGAGGAAATCATCGTCGATGCGGCGATAGATGACGTCGACGCGAACGCGGCCGGCGATCGTCTGCATATAGACGATGTCGTCATCGACCAGCAGGTCCGCCGCCTCGACCAGTTCCACCCCCATGGTGTCGGCGAGGAAGCTGTGTTCGTAATAGGCCGAGTTGAAATGGCCCGGCGTCAGCACGACCGACACCGGGTTGGCGCCGCTGCGTTCCGGCGCCACCGATCGCATCGTTTCGCGCAGCATGTCGCTATAGCTGTCGACCGCGGCGACGCGGAAGCTGCGGAACAATTCGGGGCAGAGGCGGATCATCGCCTCCCGGTTTTCGAGCATGTAGGACACGCCCGACGGGGTGCGGGCATTATCCTCAAGCACGTAGAATTCGTCGGGGCCGGTGCGGACCAGATCGATGCCACAGATATGCGCCCAGACATCGTGCGGTGGGCGGATGCCGACCACTTCGGGGCGGAATTGCGGGTTCAGCAGCACCAGTTCGGGGGGCAGCACCCCTTCCTTGAGGATGCGGCGCTCGCCGTAAATGTCCTGGAGGAAGGCGTTGATCGCCTCGACCCGCTGGACCAGCCCTTCGGACAGGCGGGTCCATTCGTCGTGCATGAAGATGCGCGGCACGATGTCGAACGGGATGATCCGTTCGCTGGCGTCGGTATCACCATAGACGGCGAAGGTGATGCCGAGCTGGCGGAAGGTCGCCTCGGCCGATTGTTGGCGGCGGTGGAGTTCGGCGTGCGGGGTGTCAGCCATCCAGCGCGCGAGTTCGTTGAATTGTGGTCGCGGCTTTGCCGGCCCACCATGACCCCAGATCTCGTCGAACGCGCGGCTTACCCCCATCAGGCCTCCAAAGTCCCGAACCCCTTCACGGTTCCATGCTGCAATGCTTTGTTGCGTTGCACAAGGGGGTGTGGGGGTGTCCGACGAAGCTGACGAGAATGGGGGTGGTGTGGAGTGAGGCGACTGGGAGGGGACGGGTTTGGGGCTGGGAGGCGACTGGGACGCGACAGTTGCGCGACAGTTGCGCGACCGGGCGGAGACAGTGGCACGACGGGCTGACAACGGCGACGCGACAGATACGCGACGCCGGGACGACGCCCGCGCGTCTTCCTTACGAGGGTATCGGAATAGTGAGGGAGCATGCGTCAGATTCATGACCGGAACAGATCATGAAAATTCCAACTTGTATCCAACAAAGTGTAGGGCGAACGGTTCACCGATGGATGGCAGCAAACGACCCCATTGCGGACGTAGGCTGTTGAGGCGAAGTTTGTGCCTGAGGGAGCTATTCAATGCCGGTCGAACTGCCAACGATGCCGTCGCCGAGTGCGGACGCGCTCAAGCGTTTATGCCACTGGAGCGGGGGCGAACTACCTCCGAGTTACTTGGATTTCGTGTCACAGCACGACGGAGCGGAGCCGGAGGAAAACAGACTTCCGACATCGGAAAACGAGCTAGTGCTAACCCGCTTCATCCCAGTTCACGAAGCGCCTGTGCTTTCGGAACAAATCGAAGGGTTTCCGACAAATGTTATCCCGTTCGCCGAGGATGGCTGTGGCAACTACCTCTACGTCGAACCGGCAACTGGTACCGTCCGTTTCTGGGACCATGAGGTTGATGGCGAGGATGAGGAAATCGCAGCGGATATTGCCGATTTGTTGGCCAAGCTGATGCCCGCTCATGCGGTCGATGGTCGGCTAACGCCCGGTCAGGTGAAGCATGCTTGGATCGACCCTGACTTCCTTGCCGACTTGCAAAAAGACGGCGGAGCGTAAGGGCTGCTAACCACCCAATTCCAGCCAGTCCCGTCACCCCGGCCTTGTGCCGGGGTCCACCGGGAGGCTGGCGTGGGAATTGAGGCTCGATCGTTGCGCGTGGGGTGGGGTGGACCCCGGCACGGGGGCCGGGGTGACGATTTGGTTGGGGTTGCCGCTTCCTTATCCTCCCCCGCAAGGGGGAGGTGGCGCCGTAGGCGACGGAGGGGGAGGATGGCTTCGCACTGTCGTCTCTTGCCGGCGGGGTTCCTCCCCCTCCGTCAGCTGCGCTGCCACCTCCCCCTGGCGGGGGAGGATTGATTGCGGGTCGGGACTTGGGCGATTGTCTGAACAGGCCTCCGTCTAATAAGAAGAAGAAGAAGAAGAAGACCCTCCCCAACCCCTCCCGCAAGCGGGCGGGGCTAAGAAAGAAGGTGGCGGGCGGCGCGTTCATTCCTCCCCTGAGCAAGCTCCGGGGAGGAATTGCGCAGCCCCCCAAGCAAAAAGGCCGGGGTTTCCCCCGGCCTTCTCTCCTTCCCTGCCCCCTATCACAGGGAAGGAAAGCCCATCACTCGGCGTATTTGACCGAGCAGCCATAGGGCGTGGTCTGGGCGACCGAGACCGCCTTGCCGGCCTTGATCTCGTTCAGCGCGGCGAGGACGTGGTTGCGTGCCGACCCCATTTCCTCGACGCGGGCGGCGGGTTTGTCGTCGATGCCGCCCTGGAAGCGCAGCGTGCCCGCGCCGTCGATGATGTACATGTGCGGGGTGGTCTTGGCGGCATAGCCCTTGCCGACGATCCCCTTGGGGTCGAGCAGATAGTGGGCGGGGGTCGCCTTCTTCTCGCCGACCCATTTCTGCGCCTCGGCACCCTGCATATAGCCCTGCTTGCCCGGCGCGCCCGAGTTGATCGTCAGCCACACCACGCCGCCGGCCTTGGCCGCGGCCTGGGTCTTTTGCATATTGCCTTCGTAATGGCGCTGCACGAACGGGCAGCCGGGGTTGTTCCACTCCAGCACCACGGTCTTGCCCTTGAAGTCGCTGAGCTGGACGGTCTTGCCGCTGGCGTCGGTGAGTTTGAAATCGGTCGCCTTTTGCCCGTTGGTCTGTTCCGCGGCGGCGGGGATTGCGAGCGCCGCGAGGGTCGCTGCGGCAAATGGGATCAGTCGGTGCATCGGCTCATCTCCTTGATCTGCGGTTCATTTGCCCCCCGTCAGTCCGGTCAACATGCCTTGAGTCAGCAATTGGGGCAAGACCTGAGGCTCGGTCGCGCCCGCCGGATACCAGAGGTAGAGCGGCACGCCCGCGCGGTTGTGGCGCTCAATGAATCGGCCGAGCGCGGGGTCGCCGTCGGTCCAGTCGCCGACCAGGACGGTGACACCGCCCTTGGCGAAGGCGTCGCGGACGGCGTCGGTTTCGATCGCGGCCTTTTCATTGACCTTGCAGGTGACGCACCAGTCGGCGGTGAAATAGGCGAAGACGGGTTTGTTCTGGGCGCGCAGCTCGGCGAGCTTGGCCTCGCTGAACGGCTGTG
>JBHYGP010000021.1:6840-7056 GCA_051858935.1 Sphingomonas sp. | reverse complement strand
GAAGACCTCAACGCCTTTCTCGACGAGAACTTCGGCGAAGACGGCCGCCTGACCCGCGACCTCGCCAACCCGCTAATGTCGTGGCAGGTCGCGCGCGTCGACGGCGCCATCGCCGGCTATGCCAAGATGGTGCCCCCCAATCTCGAACAGGCGCACCCGACCGACGCACAACTCGCGCAGCTCTATGTCGCAACCCGCTGGCACGGCCACGGCATC
>JBHYGP010000021.1:0-6829 GCA_051858935.1 Sphingomonas sp. | reverse complement strand
ACTGGGCGATGACCACCGCCCGCGCCCGCCGCGCGCCCGCCTTGCTGCTGACGGTGTTCGAGGAGAATCACCGCGCAATCGCCTTCTACGCCAAGTTCGGCTTCGTCCATGTCGGCGACTATGCCTTCCCCGTTGGACGCCAGATCGACCGCGACCTCGTGATGCGGCTGGTGCTGTGAGCGAAGCCCTCACCATCCTCCGCGCAGCCGCGCTCGACGGCGTCGCCCACGGCTTCCTTGGCCGCACCGGCGGCGTCACCACCGGCCCCACCGCCAGCCTCGACATGGGCCGCCGCGGCCTGCCCCCCACGCCCGAGCTGCTGGAAAACCAGCGCCGCGTCATCGCCGCCATCGCGCCCGACAGCCGCTTCGCCACGGTCCATCAGGTTCACTCCCCCGACGCAGTGATCGTCACCGACGGCTGGGACGAGGATAACCGCCCGCACGCCGACGCGCTCGTCACCAACCGCCCCGGCATCCTGCTCGGCATCCTCACCGCAGACTGCGCCCCCGTGCTGTTCGCCGACCGCGAAGCCGGCGTCGTCGCCGCCGCCCATGCCGGGTGGAAGGGCGCACTCCACGGCGTGACGGACGCCACCATCGCCCGCATGGAGGAACTCGGCGCGCGACGTGAGAACATCGCCGCAGCCATAGGCCCCTGCATCGCCCGCGCCAGCTACGAAGTCGACGACGGCTTCCTCACCCGCTTCGCCGCCACCGACCCGGCCAACGAGCGCTTCTTCACCCCCGGCAAGCCCGGCCATCACCAGTTCGACCTCGAAGCCTATGTCGTCCACCGCCTAGCCGCCGCGGGCCTCCGCCGGATCGAGGCGCTCAGCGCGGACACCTATGCCGACCCCGCGCGTTTCTTCAGCTATCGCCGCGCCACGCATGAAGGCGCACCCGACTATGGTCGCCAGATCAGCGTGATCGGGTTTGCCGATAGCACCGCCTAAATATTTCTGTTAATCTTCAGTAAGATTTTCTGAAGGAGGCAGTTATGCGAGCGATCTATAGCGCTACGGCAGCTTTACTCTTTATATCGGTTCCAACTTCCGCGGCAATCCGAACTGAAGAGATAGGAAAATTTAGCGGCGAATGTGTAGCCTATGCTCGATCGCAAGCCCCATCACTGCCTTCAGGCCTGACAACAATGCTTGACAAGATGCGGATAATCAACAGCTCGATTTGTCGTCCGGGATCGATCGCGATTATCGAGCTTAGTGGTCGATACGCAATGTATGGACATGTGGCTTACGTCGAAAGCTGTAGCAAGGAGGGTATTACCGTCAGGGACGCGAATTGGAGGCCAGGGAAAATCACGCGGCGCGTCGCGACCGGGGGAGTGCCGCAAGCGACCAAGGAATTGAAAATAATGGGATATTGGCAGCCGGGCCGGTAGCACGCTGGGAGTATCGGCCCCCGATCGAGTAGTTTCAATTGAAACGATTTGGCAGTATGGCACTGCTCGATCAGGAGACTCTCGATGACCAACGAAACCGAAGCCGCCCTCACCGGCACCACCCCGCGCCGCCGCCCCAAGCCCCCGGTCGACACCGTCGGCGGCCGCAAGCTCAGCCCCAGCACGCTGATGATGGGCCATGGCTATGACCCGGTGCTGTCCGAAGGCTCATTGAAGCCCCCGATCTTCGCCACCTCCACCTTCGTCTTCCCCAACGCCGCCGCCGGCAAGCGCCATTTCGAAGGCGTCACCGGCAAGCGCCCGGGCGGCGCCGAAGGCCTGGTCTACTCCCGCTTCAACGGCCCCAATCAGGAGATCCTCGAGGATCGCCTCGGCGTATGGGAAGAGGCCGAAGACGCGCTCGCCTTCTCCTCCGGCATGTCCGCCATCGCCACGCTGTTCCTCGCGATGGTCAAGCCCGGCGACACGATCGTGCACAGCGGCCCGCTCTACGCCGCGACCGAAACGCTGATCGCGCGCATCCTTGGCAAGTTCGGCGTCCACTGGGTCGATTTCCCCGCCGGCGCAACGCGCGAAGAGATCGACGCGGTGCTGCAAAAGGCGTCGTCCGGCAATGTCGCGCTGATCTATCTCGAAAGCCCCGCCAACCCGACCAACGTGCTGGTCGATGTCGAGGCCGTCGCCGCCAGCCGCGACGCGATCTTCACCGGCGACGCCAAGCCGCCGATCGCGATCGACAACACCTTCCTGGGTCCGCTCTGGGCGCAACCGCTCAAGCAGGGCGCCGACCTCGTCGTCTACAGCCTCACCAAATATGCCGGCGGCCATAGCGACCTCGTCGCGGGCGGCGTGCTGGGGTCAAAGGATCACATCAACACCATCCGCCTGATGCGCAACACGATCGGCACGATCTGCGACCCCAACACCGCCTGGATGCTGCTGCGCAGCCTCGAAACGCTCGAGCTACGCATGAGCCGCGCGGGCGAGAATGCCGCCAAGGTCTGCGAATATCTCCGCACCCACCCCAAGGTCGAAAGCGTCGGCTATCTCGGCTTCCTGCCCGAAGGCAGCCGCCAGCGCGACATCTACGACCGCCACTGCACCGGCGCCGGTTCGACCTTCTCGCTCTACCTCAAGGGCGGCGAGAAAGAGGCCTTCGCCTTCCTCGATTCGCTCAAGATCGCCAAGCTCGCGGTCAGCCTCGGCGGCACCGAAACCCTCGCCAGCGCCCCCGCCGCGATGACCCACCTCTCGGTCCCGGACGCGCGCAAACAGGCGCTCGGCATCACCGACAACCTCGTGCGCATCTCGATCGGCGTCGAAAACGCCGACGACCTGATCGCCGACTTTGAGGAAGCGCTGAAAGCGGTGTGAGGCGCAAGCCCCTCCTCCTCGGGGGGAGGGGCTACAGCCCACCGATTGCGCACAACATTCGCGAAATGGGTAGGAAGGGGGCTTCCGCACCCTGCTTAACCATGGCTACCAGCATATTGGTTTTGTTCAGTATTCGTGCGGTTGTTCGTCGGTTATGCGTGATGTGGTTGAGTTCGGCGTGCTCCGAACACAGGGGCTGGCCGGGCTGACCCGACCCACCAAAATCGTCGGATTCGACCAGCCCGCCCTGCACGACGCGGAATTTCTCGCCGCGCTGCGCGCCACGCCGTTTCCCGTCGTGAACAATTATCTCAACGACCTGCTCGGCGGCCGCGATCTGGGTTCCGCCCCGCGCAACATCGCGCTTGGCACCTATCTCGATACCCCCGCGCCGCCAGCGGACAGCGTCAACGCGCTCGAAATGGTGCTTGAGGCACCCGTCCCAAAGGCGATCCTCGACCGCATCGACCTGCCCCAATCGCTCGGCCCGACCCGCCATCCGCGCTTCTTCGCCGGGCGGCGGGGGTCGTGCGCCGACATGCATTTCGACTGGCTCAGCCACTGGCTGTTTCAGGTGCCGCTGATCGGCCGCAAGCATTTCGCCTTCCTGCCGATCACCGCCGCCGGCGCGCTCGACGTCAAGGCCAACTTCGCCCGCCGCAAGCTGCGCGACCTGACGCTTGACGACTGGTCCGCGCTGGTCGCCGAACATGACGGCTGCCATTTCGTCCTCGGCCCGGGTGAAGCGCTGGTCCAGCCGCCCTTCTGGTGGCACTGCGTCACCTATCTTGAGCCTGCCGCAACCGTCTCGATCGGCGTTGGCGCCGTCGATACGGTGATCGACGCGATCGTCGCCGAGCCCGGCCCGCGCGACTGGAAGCTCGCGGCACTGTTCAACACACGGCTTCAGGGCGGCGCACCGGCTGAAGGTGCCAGCCGGATGGTCGACGCGATGCACGCGGCGCTCAAGGCCAAGGCCGCCCGGCCCGTCGCCTGACCCCGACGCAATTCGTCGCTTGCCAAGACAGACGGCGGCGACGCACCTTTCCATGATGCGCTACCTCGCCCTGCTGCTCGCCCTGATCGCCACCCCAGCCGCAGCCGACGAGTTCAAATTCGGCCTCCAGCTCGACGAAAGCGCCACCGCCCTACCCCGCACGGCGGTGCTTCAGGCCACGGCGGAATCGCGCACCAACTGCACCCCGGCCACCCCGCCGAGCGAAGACTGCGCGCTCGGCCTCGTCGCCGCCGCAGAACTGCTCGCCACCGCCGGCCTGTTCGACGAAGCCGAACGCGCCGCCCGCACCGCGCTCACCATGATGGAGCGGCTGCGCGGCCCGGCGCATGAAGATACCAGCGTCGTGCGCGGCACCTTGGGCGCGGTGCTGCTGCGCGCCGGCCGCTATGGCGAGGCCGAACCGGTGCTCCGCGTCGCCGCCCAGACGCTCCAGTCCAGCGAATCCGGCGACCCCGAACTGCTCGCCGATCACCTGATGAACCTCGGCATCGTGCTCGCCGAACAACGCCGCTATGCCGACGCCGAACCCGCGCTCCGCCGGGCAGTCGCGGTGCGGCAGGACAAGCTCCCCGACAATCTCCTCGCCGTCGCCACCGCGCGATCCAATCTCGGCGTGCTGCTCGCCCGCATGGGCCGCAACAACGATGCGCTGGCCGAGCAACAGGCCGCGCTCACCATCCGGCGCGATCGGCTGAAGGGCAGCCACTACGACCTCGGCACCTCGCTGCTCAACCTCGCCGAACTGCTCGCGCGCCAGCCCGATGCCGCGCGCCTCATTGCCGAACCCTATCTGCGCGCCGGGCTGATGACGCGCGAAGCGGTGCTGCCCCCCGGCGATCCGCGCACCACGCTCGCCCAGACGATGCTGGCGGAAAATCTCGATGCGCAGGGCAAGCGGAACGGCGCACTCGAACTCTACATGCTCGCCTACGCCGGCGCCCGCGAAACCCTGTCCCCCGACGCCCCCTTGCGCATCCGCGCCGCCCACAACCTCGCCCGCTTCCTCGCTGCCAACAACACCGGCCTCCCCGTCGCTCGCACCCTGCTCCGCGAAGCCGCCACCGGCGCCCTCACCCGCGCCGCCCGCGCGCAGGACTTCGACGACCGCAGCCGTGCCGACCTGTCGCAATGGCGCGGGGTGTTTGCGGGGGGTGTGGCGCTGGCTTGGCGATTGGCCGCGCCTTAACGTAAGCCCACGTCTGCCATCAAAAAGTGCCCCCTTTCTTGGCCCCAAAGAAAGGAAACGGGCTGGAGAGAACACCAATTTGCGGCGCATCTCGATTGGAATCGATGAGCTAACGCCCGAACCCCCGCTTCAAGGGGCGCTGAACGCGGCATGAGGCGCGGCTTGTAGCGGAATGTTTTTGTGGGCAATCTCGCAAACTGGAGGATGTAACTTGGAGCTTGCGGCAGCACTGATCGGCGCACTTGTAGGCGGGTTGCTCACGATGGTAGGCAGCATCGCTCAATCAGCATGGGAACAAAAAAGAAGCTTGAAATCTGTCAAAGCTGCGATCTGCGCAGAAATATCAACTTTGATCGAAATAGCGCGCCGTAACGAATACGAAGCAGAGCTGCGCAACCTGGCAAAGCTCACAGCGCTAGACACCGGAGAAACCCCACTCCCAAGATTTCGCACCAGGATGGGTGCGCCAAATTTTATCGTATTTCAAGCCAATGCCGCCGCGATCGGCATGTTTTCTGCAGCACATGCTGCACAAATTGTCAGCTTCTATCAAGGCGTCAGTTCGTGGCTAATCAGCGCGGATTATATATCAGTTGAGAAATTTGAAATATCGGATCGCGAGCATTTATCTTCTTACTATCTTGTGCTTGCGGATGCATTGAATCAGCTTGTCATCGATGGCGAAAAGCTAATCGCCGACTTAGCACCATCGGATCTAATTTCTCATATAGTTTCGGATCGCCGGAATCGTCAGCTTATGGGAGATGTTTCATCAGGCAGGTAATGCCCTTTATCCTTTCCGCCGAAACACCTCTCCCTTAACGCTATCACCATGCCCGACGAGTTCACCTTCCTAACCGCCCTGCGCACCATCGCGACGCACCCCGCGGCGGCGGGACTCGCGGACGACACCGCCCAACTCTACGTCACGACAGGCACCCTCATCCTCACCAGCGACACGATGGTCGAGGCTGTCCACTACCGCCCCAACGACCCACCGCAATCGGTCGGCTGGCGGCTCGCGGCGGTCAACCTCTCCGACCTTGCGGCCAAGGGCGCGACGCCGCTCGCCTGCCTGCTCAACTACAGCCTGTCAGGCGATGCCGCGTGGGACCGCGCGTTCCTCGATGGCCTCAACGACGCGCTCACCCGCTACGCCATGCCGCTGATCGGCGGCGACACCGTGGCGATGCCGGCCGGAGCACCGCGCAGCCTCACCCTAACCGCCATCGGCACCGCACCGCCCCGCGTGCCCCTGCGCAGCGGCGCGCAGCCCGGCGACGCGCTGTGGGTCACCGGCACCATCGGCGGCGCGGCGTTCGGGGTGGACGGGAACCCGCGCGACCTCGCCCGCTACCTCCACCCCGTCCCCCGCATCGCCGAAGGGCAAGCACTCGCCCCGCTCGCGACCGCGATGATGGACATATCCGACGGCCTGCTGATCGACGCCCAGCGGCTCGCTGCCGCCAGCGGCATCGCGCTCACCGTCGACCTCGACGCGATCCCGCTCGCACTCCCCGGCCCCGCCCTCGACGCGGCGAGCGCGGGCGACGATTACGAACTCCTCTTCACCCTGCCCGATGGCGTCGAGCCACCAGTCCCCGCCACCCCCATCGGCACCGCCAGCGCCGGCAGCGGCCTGACCCTGATGGCCAATGGCGCCCCCGTCCCCCTGCCCGCCAAGCTCGGCTACCGCCACGGCACCGAATAATCCTCCCCCGCCAGGGGGAGGTGGCAGGCGCAGCCTGACGGAGGGGGAGGAAGCACGATGGCCGAGAGGACACAGCCGTCCTCCCCCTCCGTCGCCTTCGGCGCCACCTCCCCCTGGC
>JBHYGP010000020.1:0-7057 GCA_051858935.1 Sphingomonas sp. | reverse complement strand
CACCCATATGATGCTAGCGCTGGGTGGCCGGGTGGGGGAGCGGGCCGGTGCCGCGATTCAGCGCAGCTGAATCAAACTCTTGCGCTGGCGCAAACGGACGCACTTCCGTCCGTTCGTCAAATGTTCTAAAGGCCGGGGATGGTTTCACTACCCTCCCCGGCCTTTCCCGTTGATGCAGAGTCGGATGCTGCGGCCGCGCCGCTGATCGCCGCCGATGTGACGCGGGGCGTGTGCCGGATGTTGTTGCGCCATGAAACGGTGGCGATGGCGGAGGTGCCGCTGGGCGAAGGCCGCCGTGCCGATCTGATGGCGCTCAACGTGCGCGGTGAGATCGTGATCGTCGAGGTGAAGGTATCGCGCGCCGATTTGCTCGGCGACGGCAAATGGACCGACTATCTGGCGCATTGCGACCGCTATTTCTGGGCGGTGCCGGCGGGGTTCGATCTGGGCCCGCTCGAAAGACCCGATTTCCTGCCCGAACGCACCGGGCTGATCGTCGCTGACCGCTATGATGCGGCGATCGTGCGCGAGGCGCGGACGGTGCCGTTGCCCAGCGCGACGCGGCGCAAATGCACCTTGGCGTTCGCGCGGCGCGCTGCGCGGCGGGTGATCACCCTGACCGATCCCGATGCCGACGGGCTGGGGTGGAGCGGTTAGAAGCTCGGGCCGGAGACGACGCGCTTCTTGACCTTGGGCGCATTTTTCAGCGCTTCGGCGATGGCGGGCGCGCGGGTGTCGCGGGCGGCATAGTCGCGGGCGCTCATGCCAGCGAGGCGATCGACCAGGTCGGGATCCGCGCCGCTGGTGAGCAGCAGCTGGACGAGGTCGCCATCGCGGCGCTGCACCGCGCGCATCAGCGGGGTTTCGCCGCCATTATTGGTCAGATTGACGTTGCCGCGCCGGGTAATCAGCTCACGCACACCCTCGGGCCAGTTCGCCTCGACCGCCAGCATCAATGCAGTGTTGCCGTCGCCGTCCTGCAGATTCACATTGCCGCCGCGCGCGAGAACGAAGCGCAGATAGGTCATGTCGCGGCGCTTAGTGACGATATGGATCGCTGCCTCGCCCTTGTCGTCCTTGGCATTGACGATGGTCTGGCCGGGGGCGTTGAGATACTCGGTGACCTTGTTGCCGTCCTGCTCGCGCACAGCTTTCAGGAAGTTGTAGCTTTCGGAAAAGCGCTGGGCGCCGGCCGGAAGCGCTACACACAGCAGCGCCGCGGCGAATACGAGCCGGGACGAAACGGTCAACATGGTCGGAACAAACCCCTGAACAACTGCAAGCCTTGCCTAAGCCCCCCTATCAGATCATGGGTCGCCTTGTCATGAACAGGATATCTTTTGTCGCCCTGCCCGCCCTTCTCGCGCTTGCCGCCTGTGGCGGGGGTGCCCCGCAACCCAAATCGCTCGCCAATGCACCGCTCGCCGGGGCGTCGATCGGCGGGCCGTTCACGCTGGTGAATGGCGACGGCAAGACCGTCACCGAAAAGGATTTCGCGGGCAAATACCGCATCATGTATTTCGGCTACACCTTCTGCCCCGATGTCTGCCCGGTCGATGTGCAGAATATCGGCGGCGCGATGAAGCGGCTGGACCAGCAGAATCCGCAGCTGGCGGCGAAGATCGTTCCGGTATTCGTGTCGATCGATCCGGCGCGCGACACGCCCAAGGTGGTCAAGGAATTCACCGCCGCGTTTCACCCGCGCATGGTCGGCCTGACCGGCACCCCGGCACAGGTCGATGCGGCGGCCAAGGTCTATCGCGTCCCCTATGCCAAGCGCGAGACGCCGACCGGCTATCTGATGGACCATGGCCGTCAGGCGTATCTGATGGGTCCGAATGGCGAGCCGATCGCGCTGTTGCCGCAGGAGCAGAGCCCCGACGCGATCGTCGCGGAGATCGAACGGTGGATCGGCTGACCCCGTTCTGGGAATTGCCGCTCGCCCGGCTCGACCGCGCGCAGTGGGAGGCACTGTGCGACGGGTGCGGCAAATGCTGTCTGCATAAGGTCGAGGATGCCGATAGCGGCGAAATCTATGCCACCAATGTCGCGTGCCGGTTGCTCGATCGCGATCAGGGACGGTGCAGCGATTACCGTCACCGCCACGCCTACGTCGCCGAATGCGTGCGGCTGAACGCTGGGAATGTCGACGATATCGCGTGGTTGCCGATGACCTGCGCCTATCGCCTGCGCGCCGCCGATGAGCCGTTACCCAAATGGCACTATCTGATCTCGGGCAGCCGCGAGAGTGTGCATGAGGCGGGCGAATCGACCCGCGGCTGGACGATCAGCGAAGATATCGCCGGCGACCTCGAACATCATATGGTCGACCGCATCCTGTGAGCGTGCCGATCCAGATCGTCCGCCACCCACGCGCGCGGACGATGCGGTTGTCGGTCGATCAGGCGACCGGGGCGGTTCGGCTGACGATTCCTCCGCGCGCGCCCGCCGGGCCGGCTTTGCGCTGGGCCGAGGGGCAGGGGGAGTGGATTGCGCGGGCGCTGGCCAATCGCGCCGCGCCGACGCCGTTCGAGCCGGGGGCGACGATCCTGTATCTGGGCGAAGAGGTGGGGCTTGGCTGGGACAGCGGCTTTCCGCGTGCGCCGCTGCTCGACGATGGACAGATTATCGCAGGCGGGCCGCGCGAGGGGTTTGAGCGGCGGATCGAACTGTGGCTGCGCAAGCGGGCGCTGGAGATGCTGAGCGCCGAGACCGCCGAATATGCCACGCTGTCGGGCGTGAAGGTCAGCAAGGTCGCGATCGGCGATCCCAAGGGGCGCTGGGGCAGCTGCGCGTCATCGGGCGTGATCCGCTATAACTGGCGGCTGATCCTCGCCCCGCCCGCAGTGCGGCGCGCGACGGTGGCGCATGAGGTGGCGCACCGCACGCATATGAACCACAGCCCGGCGTTCCATGCGCTGGTGCGCAGGCTGTACGGTCGCGATCCGAAGACGGAGCGGGCGTGGCTGCGCAGCAACGCGATGCGGCTTCACTCGTTCGGGCGGTCGTCCTGAGGCACGCGTAGCGGCTCGCGCGGCGGCTGTTGCTGCTGTGGAGGGGGGCGGTCGGCGGGATCGCGACGCGGAGCAGGCTGTGGCTGCGGATCGCGCGGCGCGTCGCGACCGGTCATGCGGTCGAGCCAGTCCTGGCTGATGCCGCCTTCGTCGCCGGGCGCTGCCTCGCCCTCGATCGGCTCTTCGTCGCGCGCGACCGGATTGCCGTACTGGTCGACGAACACGCCGTTATCGGCCTCGCCCCACGCCTCTTGATCGGGCTCGAGCTGCCATTCGGGCAGGGTCACTTCGGTGTCGAAATTCTCGACCGGGCGGTTGGCGACCGCTACGCGCATGAAATTGGCGAAGGCGCGGGCCGGGGCCGTGCCGCCCTGCAGCCCGCCGACGCGCTTGGCATCGTCGCGGCCCATCCACACGCCGGTGGTGAGGCCCGAGGAGAAGCCGAGAAACCAGCCATCCTTGTTCGAGGTGGTCGTGCCGGTCTTGCCCGCGACGGGTCGGCCGATCTGCGCCGCGCGGCCGGTGCCGGTGTTGACCGCGGTCTGGAGCAGATCGGTCATCTGCGCCGCGACATAGGGGGCGACCAGCACGCGCGAGGTATCGACCTCATGCTGGTAGATCACTGCGCCGTTCGCGGTGACGCGGGTGATGGCATAGGGGGTGACCGCCACGCCCTTTTGCCCGACCGAGGCAAAGGCGCGGGTCATGTCGATCAGGCGGACGTTGGAGGTGCCGAGCACCATTGCCGGCTGGGTGTTGATCGGCGTCGTGACGCCAAAGCGCCGCGCCATGTCAGCCACGGTGCCGAAGCCGGTTTCCTGCCCCAGCTTTGCCGCGACGGTATTGATCGAATAGGCAAAGGCCGAGCGCAGCGTCATTTCGCCGCTGAACCGCCCGCTATTGTTGCGCGGGCTCCAGCCGTTGATCGTCACCGCTTCATCGACCACGCGATCATCGACCTTGTGGCCCGCCTCCAGGGCGGCGAGATAGACGAATAGCTTGAACGCCGATCCCGGCTGACGCGTCGCCTGCGTCGCGCGGTTGTAGATCGACGACACATAGTCGCGCCCGCCGACCATCGCGCGCACCGCGCCGTCGCGGTCGAGGCTGACCAATGCGCCTTGTGCTCCCTTGGGCGTGTTCGCCTGAATCGCCTGGGTCGCGGCGTTCTGCATCTTGAGGTCGATTGTCGTCCACACGTCGAGCGGAGCGACGGTTTCGTCGATCAGCACTTCAAGCTGGGGCAGCGCCCAGTCGGTGAAATAACGGACACTGTTCTGCTTCGGCGCTGCGGAGAGCTTCACCTTGGCGGGGCTCGCGGTCGCGGCTTCCTCAGCAGTCAGCGCGCCGGTCTCGACCATCACGTCGAGCACGACGCTGGCCCGGCCCACGGCCGCCTGTGCGTCGGCGGTTGGGGAATAGCGCGACGGTGCCTTGACCAGGCCCGCGATGACCGCCGCTTCGGACAGCGTCAAATTGGTCGCCGGGTGGCCGAAAAAGGTGCGCGAGGCGGCATCGATGCCATAGGCGCCGCCGCCGAAATACACCTTGTTGAGGTAGAGCTCGAGAATCTGGTCCTTGGTGAACTTGCGCTCCAGCGCGAGCGCCAGGATCATCTCGCGGAATTTGCGGCCGACATCATATTTGTTCGACAGGAAGATGGTGCGCGCGACCTGTTGCGTGATCGTCGACGCGCCCTGAAGTCGGCGACCGGTGCCGCGATTGTCGATCGCGAATTTGGTGATGCGCATCAGCGCGACCGGATCGACACCCAGATGCGAGCGGAAGCGGCGATCCTCGATCGCGACCATGGCGTCGCGCATCGGCTCGGGAATCTTGTCGTACTCGATCCACTCGCCATAGCTCGGCCCCAACGACACGATCACGGTGCCGTCGGCGGCATGGACGCGGATCATCTGGCCGTTGGGGGAGGATTTGAGCTCCTCGTAACTCGGCAGCGACGCCTTGGCGGTATAGACCGCGATCAGAAGTGCGATGAATCCCGCTAGCGCGGCCAATGCAATGCCCCCACCCGTCCAGAGAAGGATGCGGCGCGCCTTGGGCGAGAGCTTGGGTTTGCGGATGGCCATTGGACGCTGTGTGACGATTTACGGGTGAACCGATGCTGTCACAAGCGTTTCGATGTGGTGAATCATGCGTCGGACGACGCGGCTCTGGGACGAAATTCCAGCGCGACCGAATTGATACAGTAACGCAGGCCGGTGGGCGGGGGACCATCGGGGAAGACATGGCCCTGATGCCCGTCGCAGCGGGCGCAGCGCACCTCGACCCGGGTCATGCCGTGGGTGGTGTCGCGATGCTCGCTGACATGGTCGGGTGCGATTGGCCGGGTGAAGCTGGGCCAGCCCGATCCCGAATCATATTTGTCGTCGCTGTCGAACAACTCCAAATGGCACCCAGCGCAGCGATAAATCCCGTCGGCCTTGTTGTCCGAAAGCCGCCCTGAAAAGGCGCGTTCGGTGCCGGCTTCGCGCAGCACATGATATTGTTCGGGGGTCAGGCGCTGACGCCACTCCGACTCAGGCAGGTTGAGCTGATCCATGTGCGCAGATGTGTGGTGCGCGACCGGTTCCGTCAATCGGCAGGCGCGTCCTTCCACGCCCACCAGAGCTGCGCCGGGGGCACGTTCCACCATTCCATCGCATGGTCGATGCGCGGGAAATGCGGGGTCAGGAAATTGCGGACATTCGGGTTGAACTGATAGACCAGGAACTGGCCACCGGGGCGGAGTACCTGATGCGTCGCGGCGGCGATCTCCTCCCCTACGCCCGCAGGCAGGGTCGAGAAGGGCAGGCCCGAAAGGACATAATCGGCATGCGGTTCGCCGTGATCGGCGACGATCTGGTTTACCTCTGCGGCCGACCCCTGGATCGCCGAAAAGCGCGGATCGACGATCGTCGAACGCAGATAGGCGACGAAATCCGGGTTGGTGTCGATCGCGATATATTTGGCGTTCGGACCCAGCCGGTCGAGGATCGCGCGACAGAAGGTGCCGACGCCCGGACCATATTCGACGAACACCTTGCAATTGTCCCAGTCGACCGGGCCGAGCATCTTGCGGATCAGCTTGCCCGAGGAGGGGATGATCGAACCGACCATCACCGGATGCTTGAAAAATCCCTGAAGAAACAGCGCCTGCGGCGACAGCGGGCGCGAAGCCTTACGCTTCGTGCGGGCGATCGTGGTCGAACCGGTCATCAAATATCCTCAAGTCGGTGTCGCGCATCTGTAGGACAGTTGCCACGGTCCTGTCATCATCCACGTATCGCATTAACGTTGTTCGCGCTGCAGCGGTTGCGCGGCAGGGCGAAACGTTTCATCCTGAAACGCATGGAACATCCCCGCATTGGACAGGTCGCCGTGATCTTCGTGTCCGAATCCACCGGCGCGGACGAGCCCGGCTATGCCGCCGCAGCCGAGGCGATGGGCGCGCTGGTCGCGCAGCAGCCGGGCTATCGCGGAGTCGACTGGGTCGGCAGTCCCGAGGGGGGCGAAATCACGATCAGCTATTGGGCCGACGACGCCAGTGCGGCGGCGTGGCGAGAGCATCCAGAACATGCCCGTATTCAGCATGAAGGGCGCGGCACGTGGCTGAAACGCTATGACCTGATGGTGGTGGATATCCGGCGCGGGCATCAGTGGGCGCGGTGAGCGCGGCGCGGATGGATCGCACCTTTGCGATCCTGTTCGCGGTGATGTTCGTGATCGCGGCGGGCAATACTGCGCTGCAATCGGTGCTGCCCGCGCTCGGCCGGTCGCTCGGCGTGCCGGACAGCGCGGTGGCGGCGGCGTTTTCGGTGTCCGCATTGCTGTGGACGCTGGTTGCGCCGTTCTGGGCCAACCGGTCGGATCGCTATGGGCGGCGCAAGATGGTGTTGCTGGGGCAGGTCGGGCTGACCGCGTCGCTGTTCTTCTGTGGCCTGTTCCTCGCCGCCGGGATCAATGGCTGGATCGCGCCGGTCACCGCCTTTGCCTTCTTTGTCGCGGCGCGGATGCTCTATGGCGGCTTCGGATCCGCAGCG
>JBHYGP010000019.1:0-7065 GCA_051858935.1 Sphingomonas sp. | reverse complement strand
GCCAGGCCGGGCACCGCCGCCGAGATTGGCGGGGTCAAAATGCACGTCGCCGACGCGCGCGACGTGCTGTGCATCGCGGCCGAGGGTGAATTGCCCTTCACCGCGCCGCCGGGCTGGCGCGTGTATAGCGTCGACCTGAAAGGCCCGGGCGGCGAGTGCGCGTCGTTGCAGCGCGAGGAAGTGTCCGCGACCTTCTATCTCGGGCGCTATGTGACACTGGCCGAGCTGGCCCCACGCGGGCTGCGCCGGATCGAGGGATGGAGCCTGCCCGCTTATGCCGGCTGAGGTCGATACCATCGCCCCGCCGCCCGCGCCTGCGGTGCGCGCGCTGAGCTGCCCCGCCTGCGGATCGGCGGTCACGCTGCGCGCGGCGGGCTATTCGGTGACGGTGGGCTGCCCGTCCTGCGGATCGATCCTCGATGTCGCCGATCCGCTGGTGAAGCTGGTCACGCGCTATACCGAAATGACGCGCGCGCTCGATATCCCGCTCGGCACACGCGGTACGCTCGACGGGATCGAGTGGGAGGCGATCGGCTGGCTCGCGCGGTCGATGAACGACGCCTATCCGTGGGAAGAATATCTGCTGTTCAACCCCTATCACGGCTATCGCTGGCTGATCTTCGACGGGCAGAGCTGGAGCCTGGGCGAGCAGCTCACCGCGACACCGGATTTCTTGACCTATGACACGCTGAGCGCCGGGGGCCGCCATTTTCGCCGCTTCTTCAAGGAGCGCGAGGCGCGGGTCGATGCCGTGCTCGGCGAATTCTATTGGCGCGTCGCGATCGGGGAACAGGCGATCACCTCCGAATGGGCAGCCCCCGGCTGGACGCTGTCGCGCGAAGCCAATGCAAAGGAAGTGAGCTGGTCGGTCGCGCGCCTGCTGCCCCCGCGCGAGATCGAGACGGCGTTCGGGGTGGAGGCGGAACGCCATCCCTGGCCCCCGCCGCCGCACATGGTGTCGCCGCACGCCGGCTGGCTGTCGACCTGCGTCAAGCTCGGGCTCGCCGCGATCGCCTTTCTGATCGTCGTATCGATCGTGATGGGTGGCGGGCGGTGGAGCGATATCGGCACGCTTCCCATCGCGCGCGATGGCAGCGCCCAGTCGGTAACGGTCGGATCGGTGACCTTCGGCCAGCCGTGGCAGCGGGTCGAATTACGCGCGCGCGTGCCCCGGCTCGAAAACGGCTGGGTCGATCTCGATTATGCCTTGGTCGATCGCACGACGCAGCGCGTCTATGAAGCCTATGGCGTCGCGGAGCGCTATTCGGGCCGCGACGATGAAGGCGACTGGAGCGAAGGATCGCGCGAGTCCGAAATCTCGATCGCGAGCGTGCCGCGCGGCACGTACGATCTGGTGATCGACTATCGCGGCAATCGCTGGTCCGGCAGCAATCCGGGCGGCTGGGGGCAGTCCGACTGGCTCGCCACCAGCGACACGCCCGAAGTGGTTGTTGAGGTGCGACGCGGCGGGGTGTTTTTCTCCAACCTGATCCTGGCGCTGATCCTGATCGCGATTCCCCTGCTCTGGGGTCTTGCCCGCCATGTCCGGTTTGAACAGGCACGGCAGGCAGAGAGCGATTACGACCCCATCGGGGTCGCCGCCTTGTTCAAGGAAAGCGAATGACTCGCGGCAGCTTCTTCTTCGGCCTGTGGTGCCTGTGCGTCGCGGGACTGTTCATCGTTACCGCCATCTTCGGCTATTCGCCCTTCGCACAGGGCGGGCGCAGCGCCGCGCGCGCCGGCGCCTATGGCCCCACCCATAAATAGGAGACGCACATGGTCACCACCCTCCCCGCATTCCTCAGCACCATCCTCTATGCCGGTGTCGGCATCATCGTGTTCGTCATCGGCTTCGTGATCCTCGACCTGCTCACGCCGGGCAAATTGTGGGAAGAGATCGAGGGGAAGCAGAATGTCGCGGTCGCGATCTTCGCCGGCGCGGTCGCGATCGGGCTGGCGATCATCGTCGCCGCCGCCATTCATGGCTGAGGGCGATCCGGCACCCCAGTTGCGCAAGCCGACGGCACCGGGCGCGGCACTGCTCGCCTCGGCCTTCGTCGTCGCGACCTGCGGTCTTGTCTACGAGCTGCTGGCGAGCACGCTGGCGAGCTATCTGCTCGGCGACAGCGTCACGCAATTTTCGACCGTCATCGGCAGCTATCTGTTCGCGATGGGGATCGGCAGCTGGTGCTCGCGCTATGTGAAGCGCGACGAGCTGCGCCTGTTCGTGCGGGTGGAACTGCTGATCGCGGTGATCGGCGGCTTCTCGGCGGCGGCCCTGTTCATGCTGTTCCCGCTGGTCGATCACTTCCGCGTCGCGCTGTACAGCATCGTGCTGGCGATCGGATTCTTCGTCGGGCTCGAAATCCCGCTGCTGATCCGCATTCTGCGCAGCTATGATTTCCGTGAGGTGGTGTCGAACGTCCTGACCTTCGACTATGTCGGTGCGCTCGCCGCCTCGCTGCTGTTCCCGCTGGTGCTGATGCCGCATCTCGGCATGATCCGCACCGGTTTCCTGTTCGGGTTTGCCAATGCAGCCGTGGCGCTCGCCTTGCTGCTGACCCTGCCCCGCGCGGCGCGGCTAGGGCTGGAAAAGGCGGTGGCGGTGGTGATCCTGATCGCGCTCGCGGCGGGGTTTGCGGGGGCCGAGCGGCTGCAGAGATGGGCCGAGGTCGCGAGCTATTCGGAGCCGGTGATCTATGCCGAATCGAGCCGGTTTCAGCGCATCGTCCTGACCCGTCGCGACGACGATCTGCGGCTGTATCTCAACGGCAACCTGCAATTTTCGTCGCGCGATGAGTATCGCTATCACGAAGCGCTGGTGCATCCAGCGATGGGGCGCACGACCAGCCCGCGCAATGTGCTGATCCTGGGCGGCGGCGATGGGCTCGCGGCGCGGGAGGTGCTGCGTTACCCAAGCGTCGAGCGGGTGACTTTGGTCGATCTCGATCCCGCAATGACCGGATTGTTCGCGAAGAGCGGCTTTCTCACGCGGCTGAATGGCGGCGCGCTGACCGACAAACGGCTGACGGTGGTCAATGCGGACGGGTTTCGCTGGGTGCGCGAGGCAACCGGGCGCTATGATGCTGTCATCGTCGATTTCCCCGATCCGGTCGATTTCTCGGTAGGCAAGCTCTACACCGAAACCTTCTACCGCAGCCTGATCCGCCTGCTCGCGCCCGGCGCGATGGTCGCGGTGCAGAGCACCTCGCCACTCGTCGCGCCGCAAGCCTATTGGACAGTCGCCGCGACGATGGAGGCGGCGGGGCTGACCACGCGGCCCTATCACGCCTATGTTCCGAGCTTCGGCGAATGGGGGTTCATCCTCGCCTCGGCAGGCACGATCCCCGCCGAGGGGCGCTTTCCGCGCGGTCGGTTCCTGACCCCGGCGGTCGAGCGTCAGCTGTTCGCCTTCCCCCCCGACATGGCGCGGCGTCCGGCGGAGGTGAACCGGCTCGACAACCAGATTCTGGTGCGCGAATTCGGCAAGGCCTGGGCGCGCTATGAGAGCTGATCGCCGTACCTTACTCGGCGCGGGCGCGGTGGCGGCCTGTGCAGCGGGTGGCGCGTTCGCCCTGACGCGCGCCGCGCCGCTGCCGCCCGGTGACCTCGATGGCGCGGACATGGCACGCGGCCACCGGTTGCGCGACGGTGAATTCCCCCCGCCCTCACGCAACGAGGAAGTCGATCTGCTGATCGCCGGCGGCGGGGTCGCGGGGCTGGCCGCCGGGTGGCGGCTGATGGATGCGGGGTTCGACCGCTTCACGCTGGTCGAGCTGGAGGACCAGGTGGGCGGCAACTCCCGTGCCGGACGCAATGCGGTGTCGGCCTATCCGCTCGGTGCCCACTATCTCCCCGTCCCCAATCGCGAGGCGGGGGCGCTGCGCAAGATGTTGCGCGAGTTTGGCATGGTGACGGGCGAGCGTGATGGCGTGCCGATCTATGATCCGGCCCAACTGTGCGCCGACCTGCAGGAGCGCGTCTTCTGGCAAGGTCGCTGGCACGAGGGGCTGATCCCGCGCACCGGCCTGTCGCCGCAGGACGTGTCCGACCTGCGCGCGTTCGAGGCGGCGATGGCCGATTTCACGCGGCGGGTGGGCAGCGACGGCAAACCCGCCTTCGCCGTCCCGATGGCCTATAGTTCGCAGGACCCCGAGCTGCGCGCGCTCGATGCGCTCAGCTTTACCGCCTGGCTCGACGCGCGCGGCTGGCGCTCGCCCGTCCTGCGCGGGCATGTCCGCTATGCGATGCGCGACGATTACGGGACCGAGCCGGGGGAGGTCTCCGCCTGGGCCGGCATCCATTATTTCGCCAGCCGCCGGGGCTGGGCGGTTGACGGCGCGGGCGGCAATGAGTTGACCTGGCCCGAGGGCAATGCCCGGCTGACGCAGAGGATGGCGCGGCGCTGCGGCGCGCGCATTCGCTCCGGCATGATCGTCCACCGCGTCGCGCGGCGCGGCGCGGGGGTCGAGGCGGATTGCTACGACACTGCGGCGGGCATCACGATCCGCTTCCACGCTCGTGCCGCCATCCTCGCCGTGCCGCACTTCGTCGCCGCGCACATCTGTCGCGACATCGCGCCCGACCGGGGGCTGAGCTACGCGCCCTGGCTGGTCGCCAACGTCACGGTCGACCGGCTTCCATCGGGGCGGGGCGTGCCGCTCGCCTGGGACAATGTTTCCACCTCCAGCCAGTCGCTCGGCTATGTCGTGGCAACGCATCAGGGGCCGGCGGCGCAACCGGGCGCGAGCGTCCTCACCTGGTATTTGCCGCTGTCCGATATGACGCCCGCAGCGGCCCGGCGGCTGCTGATCGACCGCCCTGCCGACGACTGGAAGCGGATCGTGCGCGACGACCTGCTCGCGACCAATCCCGAGCTGGACGGTGCGATCCGTCGCATCGACCTGTGGCGTTGGGGGCATGCGATGGTGCGCCCGACGCCGGGGTTCCTGCGCCGTACCGTGGGCACCGATGCCGCCCCGCTGTGGTCCGCGCACAGCGACCTCAGCGGATTGTCGCTGTTCGAAGAAGCGCATTATCACGGCGTTCGCGCATCCGAAGCGGCGATGGCGCACCTCGCCCATCCGCACGCGAGCCTGCTATGACCGGCATGCAACCCGGCGAGGGCTGGCACCTCATCGCGGACCTGATCGACGGTGCGCGCCTCGACGATGCCGACCATATCGCTCGGTGCCTGACCGACGCCGCTGCTGCGGCGGGGGCGACGCTCTTGGAGGTCCGGCTGCACAAGTTCGGCGCCGGTTTCGGCGTCACCGGCGTCGCGCTGCTCGCCGAATCGCACATCTCGATCCACACATGGCCCGAATTCGGCACCGCGTGCGTCGACATCTTCATGTGTGGCATGACCAATGACCTCGACGCGGCGCTGGCGGTGATCGTCGCCGGTCTGGACGCGACCGTCGCCAGCCGTTCGATCTTTCGCCGCAGCTTCGCCCATCCCGTTGCGAGGGCGGAGGTCGGGTGATGGCCAGACGCAATGACTGACGCACCGTGCTATGCCGGGATCGAACTGGGCGGGACCAAGGCGATCGCCGCGCTGACGCAGGGCGACGCGATCGTCGAGCAGCACAGTATCCCGACCGAGGAGCCGGCAACGACCTTGTCGGCATTGCGTGCGATCCTCGATCGCTGGGCCGCAGCTGCGCCGCTGGCGGGTCTGGGGATCGCCAGTTTCGGCCCGATCCAGCTCGATCCGGCGCATCCCAGATTCGGCCGGATCCTCGCGACGCCAAAGCCGGGCTGGGCCGGCGCACCGGTCGCGGCGATGCTCGGGGACGGGGTCGGCTGTCCGCTAGCGATCGACACCGACGTCAACGGCGCGGCGCTGGCCGAAGATCGCTGGGGCGCGGCGATCGGATGCGACAGCCTGTGCTATCTGACGATCGGCACCGGGCTGGGGGGCGGACTGCTCGTCGGCGGGAGGCCGGTTCATGGCGCGATGCACCCCGAGATCGGCCATATCCGGCTGCGGCGCGTCACGGGGGACGGCTTCGCGGGCAATTGCACCTTTCACGGCGATTGCATCGAGGGATTGGTGTCGGGGCCCGCGCTGGCCGCGCGGTTCGGGATGGCCCCGGCAGCCGCGCCCGACGCAGACCCGATCTGGCATCATGTCGCCGCCGATATTGCCGAGCTCTGCTGCGCGATCCTGCTGACGACGTCCGCCCGACGCATCCTGTTCGGCGGCAGCGTGGCACTGTCCCGTGCCTTCATCCTGCCTTGGGTCCGCGAACGGCTCGTGGCGCAGCTCGAAAGCTATTTGCCGTTCGTCACCTCCGAAGCGGCCGGCGAGATCATCCAGCCAGCCGGCCTGGGCAACGATGCCGGCCCACGCGGATCAATCGCACTGGCGCAGATCGCATCGCGCTGAGCGTACGCCAGCGACAACCGCAAAGATTAGACGGGGAGGAAAAGGCGATGGAGCCGCAGCCCACAAGATATTGGGCTAATCGCAGCAGTGGCGGAGACGGAGGGATTCGAACCCTCGGTACGGTTCCCCGTACGACGCTTTAGCAAAGCGTTGGTTTCAGCCACTCACCCACGTCTCCAGATGCCTGCGGCGAGCGGGCGCTATAGCGAGCGTCTTGCCGGCGATCAATGGGCGGATTTGCGACAGCTGGGCGCGAAATCGACTCGGGTCATCGCCGGTTCATTGCCGCACGCCCAACTGCGGGCGTAGGTGACATGCTGCGGGAGGGTTTATATGCGACGGTTGATGCTCTGGATGACGATGGCGCTCGCGCTGCCTTCGCTGGCGGTCGCGCCTGCGCTGGCGCAGAGCATCCAGAAGGTCGACCCCGATACCGCGATCGACGCCGATCTCGACCGCCCCCAGACCGCGATTCCACCCGAACCCGCGCCACAGGATGAGCCGGTCGACCCCGGCGCACCGTATGACGCGCCTGTCGAACAGGCTCCGGCACCCGCTCCTGGTGCACCTCCCGCCCCGGCGCAGGGCCAGGCGGTACTGGCGAAGCCCGAAGCACCGACGACGTTCGATCAGGTGCGCCTCGTCTCTGCGGCTGAAGGTGTATTCGGCAAGGG
>JBHYGP010000018.1:6409-7077 GCA_051858935.1 Sphingomonas sp. | reverse complement strand
CATCACAGGTAAAGGATAGCCGCCCCACCGAAGACGGGGCGGCGATTCGGCGTCGGCGGCAGTGCGAGGCGTGCGCGGCGCGCTTCACCACGTTCGAGCGGATTCAGCTGCGCGAGCTGTTCGTGCTCAAGTCGGAGGACAAGCGCGAGCCGTTCGACCGCGAGAAGTTGATCCGCTCGGTCTCACTCGCCTGTCGCAAGCGGCCGATCGACGCCAACCAGGTCGAAAAGCTCGTCTCGGGCATTCAGCGGCAGCTCGAAACGCTGGGCGACCCCGAAATCCCGTCGCAGCGGATCGGCGAAATGGTGATGGAGGGGCTCAAGCACCTCGATTCGGTCGCCTATATCCGCTTCGCCAGCGTCTATCGCGACTTCCGCGAAGCCAAGGATTTCGAGGAATTCGCGAGCAATATCAGCGAGGTCGGGAAACAGTGAACCCGGTCATCGTCCTGGTGCGGCCCCAGCTTGGCGAGAATATCGGCAAGGCGGCGCGCGCCATGCTCAATTTCGGGCTGACCGAGATGCGGCTGGTGACGCCGCGTGACGGCTGGCCCAATCCCTCGGCGGGTCCGGCGGCGAGCGGCGCGGACGTGGTGCTCGAACGCGCGCAGGTGTTTGAGAGCGTCGCCGAGGCGGTTGCCGATTGCCCGCACGTCTATGCCACCACGG
>JBHYGP010000018.1:5648-6399 GCA_051858935.1 Sphingomonas sp. | reverse complement strand
GCGCGGCGTGACCAAGCCGGTGGTGACTCCGGTCGAGGCTGCGGCGGAAATCCATGCCGCGCCCGGGCGCTCGGCAATCCTGTTCGGCCCGGAGCGTTCAGGGCTGGAGACCGAGGATGTCGCGCTCGCCCGCGCGATCCTGACCGTGCCGATCAATCCCGAATTCGGGTCGCTCAACCTGGCGCAGGCGGTGATCCTCGTCGCCTATGAATGGTCGAAGGGGCAGGGGCTGGCCCAGCCGCCGCGCACCGATCTCGATCCCCCTGCGCCGCAGGCGGAGCTGGAGGGGCTGATCGGGCATCTCGACAAGCTGCTGGAAAACAGCGGCTATTTCTACCCGCCCGCGCGCGTGGCCACGACCAAACTGACGTTGCGTACCCTGCTGACCAAACCGGGCTGGACCGAGCAGGAACTGCGCACGATGCGCGGCGTGCTGTCGGCGCTGGAGGGCAAGAAGCGCCCGCGCTGAGCCGCTGAATTATATCTCTTGTTCACATTGGGTTGCTGCGGCATCTTCGCCACAATCTTTCCTCAGGGGATTCGTATGAAGACCGGTCTTGCCCTTGGCGCGCTGCTGCTCGCCGTTCCGATGATCTCGACGCCCGCCTTCGCGCAGGACGCCAAGCCCGCAGCGGCCAAGCCGCCCAAGGAAAAGAAGATTTGCCGCCGCGACAACACGGTCGGCACGCGGCTCGCCAAATATACCTGCCTGACCCGCGCCCAGTGGGAATCGCGCGAGGCTGCGGCGCGG
>JBHYGP010000018.1:742-5638 GCA_051858935.1 Sphingomonas sp. | reverse complement strand
CATCATCGACAGCGCCGAGCGTGAGGGTCGCGACGCCTGGACCCCCTACGCCCAGCCGAGCGGCTGACCTGCTCCCAACTTGACTCACGCGCCCGGCCCCGCTAGGCGCGCGCCTTCGCAATCGGCCCTGCACTCCGGTGAAGCAGCGGCCCTGTGTCTGGCACACAGGCGATACCGGAATCGCGATCAGGCCGTCTGGCCGGGTCAACGTCGTTGCAATTGTTAGGAATTATCTATGTCGAAGCGCTCCAGCGCCAAGTACAAGCTCGACCGCCGGATGGGCGAGAACATCTGGGGTCGTCCCAAGTCGCCCGTCAACAAGCGCGAATATGGCCCCGGTCAGCACGGCCAGCGCCGCAAGGGCAAGATGTCGGACTTCGGCATCCAGCTGCGCGCCAAGCAGAAGCTCAAGGGCTACTACGGCGACGTGACCGAGAAGCAGTTCAAGCGCGCCTATGAAGACGCGTCGAAGATGAAGGGCGATACCGGTCAGAACCTGATCGGCCTGCTCGAAATGCGCCTCGACATGATCGTGTATCGCGCCAAGTTCGCCCCGACGATCTTCGCCGCGCGCCAGCTGGTCAACCACGGCCACGTCAAGGTCAATGGCGAGAAGTGCAACATCGGTTCGCGCCGCATCAAGGTCGGCGAAACCGTCGAGCTGGGCAGCAAGGCGCGCGAGATGGCGCTGGTGATGGAAGCGCAGAGCCTGGCCGAGCGCGACATCCCCGACTACATCGCGCCCGATGGCGCATCGAAGATCACCTTCACCCGCGTGCCGGCCCTCGACGAAGTGCCTTACCCGGTGAAGATGGAACCGAATCTGGTCGTGGAATTCTACTCGCGCTAAGGTCCGGCTTCCGGTCGAAATGCGAAAGGGCGGTCCTGCGGGGCCGCCCTTTTCATTTGCGCGGCCCCCTGCCAATAGTCGCGGCATCACATCTTTGGAGAGATGCCCCATGCGCCTTGCGCTGCTCGCCCTGCTGGGCCTTGCCGCCTGCTCAACCGCTTCCGACACCGCTGCGGTGCCGGACGTCGCGCTTCCCGCCATGCCGATGGACCTGATGAAGGCCGCGACCCAGACCCTGTCGTCGGATGAATATGAAGGCCGCGCGCCCGGCACGCCGGGTGAGGAAAAGACGCTCGCCTATCTCGTCGATCAGTTCCAGAAGGCGGGGCTTCAGCCCGGCAACAATGGCAGCTGGTTTCAGGACGTGCCGCTGGTCGCGATCACCGCGCAGAATGTCTCGCCGCTGACCTTCACCGGCGGCACCCAGGCAATGTCCTTGAAATACGGCCCCGAATTCGTCGCCGGCACCTATCGCGTGACCCCGAACATCGCGGTCAAGGACAGCCCGGTCGTGTTCGTCGGCTATGGCATCAACGCGCCTGAAAAGGGCTGGAACGACTATGCCGGCGTGGACGTGAAGGGGAAGACCGTCGTCATCCTCGTCAACGATCCCGATTGGGAAACCGCGGGCCTTCAGGGCGAGTTCAACGGCCAGGCGATGACCTATTATGGCCGCTGGACCTACAAGTACGAGGAGGCCGCGCGTCAGGGTGCCGCCGCCGCGATCATCGTCCACGACACGCAACCTGCCGCCTATGGCTGGAACGTCGTCCAGTCGAGCTGGACCGGCGAGCAACAGGTCGCCGACGCCGCCAACGGCCATGCCGACCAGACCGCCGCCAATGGCTGGATTCAGCTCGACAAGGCCAAGGCGCTGTTCGCCAGCGCGGGCCAGGATTTCGACAAGCTATCCGCCGCCGCGAAGGTCAAGGGCTTCAAGGCCGTGCCGCTTGGGCAGGTCAAGGCGTCGGTCAGCTTCGACAACGCGATCCGCAAGCACGCGTCGAAGAATGTCATCGGCATCCTCCCCGGCACCAAGCGGCCGGACGAAGTTGTCCTCTACACCGCGCACTGGGACCATCTCGGCCGCTGTGAAGCCGCCCCCGATGGCGACGACATCTGCAACGGCGCGGTCGATAACGCCACCGGCACCGCCGCGCTGATCGCGATCGCCAAGGCGAACAAGGACGCCGGCGCGCCCGACCGCAGCCTCGTCTTCCTCGCCGTCACGGCCGAGGAATCGGGCCTGCTCGGCTCCAAATATTATGGCGACAACCCGGTCTACCCGCTCGCCAAGACGGTCGGCGGCGTGAACATCGACGCGATGAACCTGACGCCGCCGGCAAAGAATGTCGTCGTCGTCGGCATGGGCAAGTCGGAAATCGACACCTATCTCAAGGCCGCGCTCGCCAAGCAGAACCGCATGGCCAATGCCGAACCGACCCCGGAAAAGGGCTTCTACTACCGCTCCGACCATTTCATGCTCGCGAAGCACGGTGTGCCGATGCTCTATTTCGACGCGGGCGACGATCTGATCGAGGGTGGCCGCGATGCCGGCCGCGCGGCGGCGGCGGATTACGAGAAGAACAAGTACCACGGTCCCAAGGACGAATATGATCCCAACTGGAACTGGGCGGGTGCCGAAAAGGACCTCCAGATCTATTATGCCGTAGGCCGCATGCTCGCCATGTCCGCGCAATGGCCCAACTGGGTCGAGGGCGACGAATTCCGCGCCGCCCGCGACAAATCCCGCGCAGGAGCCAAGTAACACCGTGAAGACCCCGCACCTTCCCCCCGAATGGGCACCGCACAAAGGCGTCTGGATCGGTTTCCCCAGCCATCCCGAACTGTGGGATTCGCTCGCCGTCGCGCGGACGGAGGTCGCCGCCTTCGCCCGCGCGGTGCATGCCGGGGGCGCGGGCGAACAGGTGCTGCTGGTCGCCGCCGATGACGAGGCGGCGGGGGCCGCGTCGCTGCTGGTCGGCGATACGGCGAAGGTGGTGGTCGCCCCCTTCGGCGACATCTGGCTCCGCGACACCGGGGTGATCGTCGACAGCGCGGGGATCGGCCACGCCTTCGGCTTCAACGGCTGGGGCGGGAAGTACGAATATGACGGCGACGAGGATATCGGCCGTCGCCTCGCCGAAAAGCGCCGGATGAGTACGGTCGAACATGACTGGATTCTCGAGGGCGGCTCGATCGACTGGGACGGCACCGGGCTGGTCGTCACCACCGAACAATGCCTGCTCAACCCCAACCGCAACCCCACTTTGTCGCAGTGGGAGGCGGAACGGCGGCTGCGCGAAGATCTCGGCTTCGACCGCGTGCTGTGGCTCGGCAACGGCCTCGCGCACGACCACACCGACGGCCATGTCGACAACCTCGCCCGCTTTGTCGGCGAAAACCGGCTCGCGATTCCCGTGGCAGAGGAAAATGACCCCAACTGGCTGGTCTACGCCGACGCCAAACGCCGCGCCGAAGCGCTGGGGGTCGACGTCGTCCCCATCCCCTCACCCGGCCGCGTGATCCACGGCGATGAGGTGGTGCCGGCAAGCTACATGAACTTCTACATCGGCAACGCTGCGGTGGTGGTCCCGGTCTACGGCCAGCCCAATGATCGTAAGGCGGTGGAGACGATCGGCGCGCTCTTCCCCGGCCGCGAGGCGGTGGGGCTGCGCGCGGATCATATCCTGACGGGCGGCGGGAGCTTCCACTGCATCTCGCAGCAGATTCCGAAGTAACCGGCGCGCCTCCTTCTTAAGCCCCTCCCGCTTGCGGGAGGGGTTGGGGAGGGTCTTCTTCTTCTCCACGTTCCGGGGCGTGCAACGAACCCTACCTCACCCCCCAACGTCAGCCCGGCCTTGAGCCGGGCCAAGGCTTCTTCTTCGCGCGACGGGAGAGAAGAAAAGCCCCGTCCCGGGTCGAGCCCATAAGTCCGCTATCTTCCACCTATTCGAAACCAATTCTCGATAGTCAGCGGAACCAGTTAAGGAGCGGCTAGACCGATATGGTGAAGGCCAAAAAACGGTTTCGACTCTGCGGGCTATTGCTGGTGGGCATCGTATCGCTCGTAGCGGCATGCGATGAGGGCAGTAACAGTGCGCGTCGATCAGGAAGCTCCCCTTCCGTACAACTGACCGGCTGCCCTGCCACGGATGGGGCAGCATTTAAGCCAGTCCAAGACCGCTCGGTCCGAATTCTTGACTTCGATGGTACCAAGATGTTTGTCCCGGCCCACTGGCTAAAGGGCTATGTCGACGACGGACGAAGCAAGTCGGACGGTGCCTTTCGAGCGATCGTGTCGGATGCCATCGACCCTCCCATCAACAGCAATGACTGTCCGGGGGTAGTTTATAAATTCAAAGTCGGTGAGCGCGCATCCCGCTTTGGCGCAGTGGCGTTCTCGATGAAGGGACGCTTGCCCCTTTCGCCAGCCGACAAGAAAGCGCAAGATGGCAACGTCATCCAGGTCTTCGTGGGCGCGCGGACACGAGAGGCGACCGCAGCACCGTTTTGGCCGGACGAGGATGTAAGCGTTGGGCCAGAAGGCTCTTGGGTAAAGCTCCGCCGATATCCAATCTATAAGTATAACGGGACGACGGCAAAGCCTGTCGGCGCATGTACGGCGCGGTTCGACAATGTGGATAAAGTTTGGCTGATATTCGACTGGGTAAAGCCCACAATCGGGATCGGCTTCGTAGTTCAAAGTGACACGAAAGAGCCTTTGTCCGATTGGCGTGAACTTTGCGGCATGGCGGATGGGTTCTACGAATGGGTCACATCCGACCCAAAGCGCCGGCACGCTTCCTTCAATTTCGATTTCTGACTTCGCAATTTTCGGCATGGGTTGTTGCTGCGGCGCAAACCTCGTGCACTCTCCCCCCACACCCCCTAAATACCCCCACATGACCCAGATCACCGTCGCCGCGCTCCAGCTCGCCTTCACCACCGACACGGCGCAGAACATCGCCAATGTCACCGACCTCGTGCGTGAGGCGGCGGGGAAGCGCGCGCAGGTCGTCCTCCCCCCCGAACTCTTCGAAGGC
>JBHYGP010000018.1:0-732 GCA_051858935.1 Sphingomonas sp. | reverse complement strand
CCGGGTCGAGGATGAGGCGCTGTTCGCGACCGCGCGGCCGCTGGCCAGCCACCCCGCCGTCACCGCGATGCAGAGTCTCGCGGCAGAGCTGCAGATCCACATCCCCACCAGCTTCTTCGAAGCCGATGGCCCGCATTTCTACAACAGCCTCGCGATGATCGGCCCCGACGGCACGGTCGCCGGCGTCTATCGCAAGAGCCACATTCCCGACGGCCCCGGCTATGAAGAGAAGTACTATTTCCGCCCCGGCAATACCGGGTTCAAGGTGTGGGACGGCCCAGCGGACGACGCGGCGCTCGGCGTCGGCATCTGCTGGGACCAATGGTATCCCGAAACCGCGCGCACGATGATGCTGATGGGCGCGCAATTGCTGTTCTACCCGACCGCGATCGGGTCGGAGCCCTATGATGCCGATCTCGACACCAGCCGCATGTGGCGCCGCGCAATGATCGGCCATGCCGTGTCCAACGTCGTCCCCGTCATCGCCAGCAACCGCATCGGGACCGAGGGCGACCAGCGTTTCTATGGCCACAGCTTCATCTGCGACGAATGGGGCGACATCCTCGCCGAGTTCGGCGCCGAGGAAACCGGCGTCCTCACCGCGACCCTCGACCTTGACCGCGCGCGCAAGCACCGCGCCGGCATGGGCTTCTTCCGCGACCGCCGCCCGGAACTCTACCGGCGCATGGTCGAGGACGTGTGACCCGATAATCCTCCCCCGCCAGGGGGAGG
>JBHYGP010000017.1:3359-7092 GCA_051858935.1 Sphingomonas sp. | reverse complement strand
ACTTGAATTGATGCCATCAAAGCCCAGCACGAGATCATATCGGTGCAGCGATCCGTCGCTCAGCTCCACCGTGACACCGTCGGCGTCCTGCTCGATGTCGACCGCCGTTGTCGCCATCATGATCGTGCATCCCGCCTCAAGGGCGTGAGCACTGGCCATCTCCAGGAAGCCCAGGCGCGGCAATTGGACGTTGTTCGGCATGCCGTCGAACTGACGACCATATGGAATATCGACCACATGGCGGCCGTTCCGGTCGTAATAGGAAAGCGGCGGCGTCGGAAAACCAAGTGCCAGCGTGGGTTCGAGCAGCCCGATCTCGCGCAGAGCCCGCAGTCCATTGGTCCGCAGGCCCCACCCGACGCCCGGAACCGAATTGTCGGGCTTGATTTCGATGACATCGACCTCGGCACCGATCCGGGCAAGCGCGACCGCTGTGCACAAGCCACCGATACCCGCGCCGACAATGAGGATCTTTTTCGACCGTGGCATTTCGCCCCCTCCCAACTCTTCGAGGCGATGCGGACAAGGCAGCCAGCAACCCCGGACTTTTGTGATATATCACCGTTGCACGTGGACGCCGATCTGGTCAAGCGTTGCAATCTTGTCATTGCACGTTGGCGGGGGCATGGGTTGGAACGGCAGGGTGCCGATTTGGAGTAGCGTGATGATAGAGCGCAGCACACAAAGGCAGTCGCTCTCGGACCAGGCATATGCGCTTCTGCGGCAACGGATCGTGTCGCTGAAAATGCCGCCCCGGATGCGGTTTACCGAGCGAGAGATATCAGAGGAGACCGGGTTCGGAGCGATGCCGGTGCGAGAGGCATTGGATCGCCTGAATCACGATGGTCTCGTCGAAACGATCCCCCGCCGCGGCTATCGCGTGGCAGGACTGACATTGAAGTCCGTGGATGACTTTTTCACGGTGTGGAGCGCTGTGTCACCGTTGATCATCCAGTTGGCCCAAGAACGCATGACCCCGGAGCAAGCCGCCGCTTTGGATGCGATCCATCACGAGCACAGGCGAGCGATCGGGAAAGCCAAACTCAACCCGGAAGACTGGATCCGGCTCTCCCGGCGCCGTTTCGATCTCCTGGCGGAGGCCACGCGCAATCCGCAACTCCAGGCCATCTACCGCAACCTGTCGGCAGGAATGGACCGGATTTTTCACTCGATCAGTCGTCACAAGGAGGACGTCCGCGCCATCTTTGACCTGACGACGCGGTTCGACAGCGCGATCCCGTCGGTCGAGGACGCAAGCGCGTTCATCAGGATCAGCCGCGAGAAAATCGCGGAGATCATCATCGAAAAGGGCTTCGACTACCCGCAAGCTGACTGATCGCCGCGGTAAACCAATTCCAACCGTGGGCACGCCCCCGCCCCACCCCCTGAGTTCGGCGGCGAGGCGAGCCCCCTCAGTCGTAGATCGGGCGCAATTCCTTGTCGAGGTGGTAGCGGGTCAGCGCCATGGAGGCGAGGAGATCGGGCGAGCCGTCATACTCGATGGACATCCAGCCCTTGAACGCGTGCTGCTTGAGCAACCGGTACAGTCCCTTGAGATCCAGCTCACCCAGCCCCGGCTCCCAGAACCAGCGCGTGCCGTCGTCGGCAATCTCGGGATCGCGCGCATAGCGGACGCTATCGGGCTGACGCGCCGAGCCGGTGTCCTTCAGGTGGAAGGTGCTGATCCGGTCGTGATAGTCGTTGTAGAAGGCCAGCAGGTCTTCGCCCATGATCGAAATCTGGGCGGTGTCGATGCAGTAATGAACCAGCTTCGGGTCGGTCGATTCGATCAGCTCGCGGTGGTTCTCGATGTTGATCGCACAGAAAAACTCGTTGTGCAGGCCGATCTTGACGCCGTGATCGGTGGCATAGCGACCGATCTCGTTCATCGCTTTCGCGCATTGCTGAACCTCGTCCCGGCTCAGCGGCCCGGTGCCGCAATAATTCTGCGTCGGACAGGTGTTCATGTACGCGCCGCCGAACTTGACGATCGTGTCCACCGCCTCGCGGCCGGCACGCACGACCTCGTCGAAATGTCCCGCGTCGTGCGAGGCATGAGCGCCATGGAACATGCCGATCACCTCGACCCCGCGCTCCTTGGCGAAGGCGGTGAAATTCTCGGGCGATCCGAACAGCGGGAGGATATCCGCCAGATCCCAAGGTGCGATCTCAATCCCGTCGAACCCCAGCGCCGACTGATATTTCAGGATCGTGTCCCAGTCGGAATAATAGGCGGTGTTCGTCTTATCCTCATAATAAAACTCGCGAAAATTGTCGATCTGCCGATACGGAATGGTCTTCCAATGGCACATGTTGGCGTAGCGGATATTGGGCATGGCGGAGGCTCCGTCCGGCTTAGTACTGCAACTGGTTGAGAAGGGCGCGGGTGCGCAGTAGCGCGCGGAAGGGATCGCGGGTCTGACGCGCGCTGCACACGACCGGGCCGGTATAGTTCAGGCGATCGAGCAGCTGAACGATTCCGCCCAGATCGACATTGCCGGTGCCCGGGTCGCGGAACACCTGCGTCGCGCGCTGCGCCGGGAATTCGGGGTTCGCGCTTTTCCACACATCGCCCGGATCGACGAATTGGGTGTCGGTGAGGTGCACACAGCCGATGCGGCCCTGCTGCGCTTCGATGAACGCCGCCGGATCGACGCCGGCGATCGTCAGGCTCGCCACATCGACGTCGAGCTTCACGCTGTCGGGCAGCGCGTCGAGCAAGGGCCGGACATCCTCGCCACGGAACAGGCTCCAATATTCATTGCGCAGCACCAGGGTGACGCCCGCTGCGTCCGCCTTTTCCGCCAAACCGCCCAGCAACTGGAGCGTCCGCTCGGTAAAGGTCGCGCGCTTAGCCTCGATATCGGGGTGATAATGCGCGACCCGGCCACGATAGGGCGACGGGCTGATCGCGAAATAATCGGCCCCCAGATCGCCGGCGTGCGCCACCGCCTCGCCCGCGAAATGCCCGCTCGCGCCGAAGAAGAAATCGAGATTGTCGTTCCGCATGAACAAATTGGGGTCGAACGTCACGCCCGTCACCTGTTCGATGCCGCTGTCGGCAAGCACGGCGCGATAGTTGGCGGCCGACTCATATTTCGTGTTGATGCAATAGCGGTTCATCGGAACGCCGCTGCGCCCGCCGAACTGCCAGACCGGCTCATAGGGGATCTCGATCGAGCGGAAACCGCTGGCGCGGATCAGCGGATAGAGTTCTTCCCAGAAATAGCGGCTCTCGAACCGATTGCGGTTCGGCTCCTGATAGTGGCGGTTGATCAGGTCCAGGCTGATCGCAATCCGATCGAGGTTCATCGCGTCGTCCATCTGAATGATGCGCCGTCGGCGACGGCGGTAAGAGGCTCGGCCCGGCGGGCGTCAGTCGGCGAGCATCCGCTGCGACTGGGCCAGCGACTCGTCCATCGGCATGGTCGGGAAGTATTCGAGGCCGATCGCGCCCGCGTAACCAAGGTCGCGCAGCGTGCGTGTGACACGGGCCCAGTCGAGGCTGCCGGTGCCCGGCTCATTGCGGTCGGGCATGTCGGCGACCTGCACATGCGCGACGAGGTGGATGCGGCCCGCCAGCACCTCCGCCATGTCCTCACCCATCACGGCGCTGTGCCAGACATCGTATAGCAGGCGCAGGTTCGGGCTGCCCACCGCCTCGACCAGATCGAGGCCCAGTTTGGTGCTGACGAGGTACATGGTGGCGAACAACTGCGTGTTGAGCGGTTCG
>JBHYGP010000017.1:0-3348 GCA_051858935.1 Sphingomonas sp. | reverse complement strand
CCCGAGGCGACGATCAGGTTCGGTTTGCCGAGAATTTCGGTCGCGGCGATCGTCTCGCGCACGGCGGTGACCATCTCCTCGCGTTCCGCCGGGTCGACGATCGAGCGGCGCGGGTCGACGCACAGGCTGGTCAGCCGCACGCCTGTTTCGTCGAGCGCGGCGGCGAGTGCATCGATCGGCTTGTCGCGCCACAGGTGGAATTCGGCCAGTTCAAAGCCGGCCGCCTTGGCCGCGCGCACGCGTGCATCGAGTTCGCCAGCGTCGGCAAACTGCCATTCGATACAGGAGGATAATTGATACGCCGCAGACATAGGATCCCTTCCCATTCCACGGCCCCGTGGTGCGTCACGCACTCGTATGCCTGGCGGGCTCGATCCCGCTATTTTGTCGTTCCCCCGATACGGATCTTCGCCAAAAGATCAAGGCCGGAAAGCGGTGCGCCCCGGCCCCCGATAGCACCGGTCCGCGCGATTGCGCTCGACCGCTCGAATGCCCGGGCGCGCTACGACAACCCTTCCGGTGCCGCGCCGCACACAATGGCGCAAACGGCCACCCATGATGGCGATGATATTCCTATGCCCGGCGACATTTCTCTCCGCGTACCCCGAAGATGTCCGCCGGCAATCGCCACGCAGCGAGGATGGCAAGCAGGAGCAGCACGATGAAAAGCGCGCCTGCCACTGGCAAGCCCGCAAGCGCGCCACCCGTACGGGCCGCAGCCGCGAAATAGGCAGAGCCGATCACCGCAATGCCGATCGCACCGCCCAGCTGCTGTGCAGTGCGCAGCGTCGCGCTGGCCGTCCCGGCGAACGCGCGGTCGACATCGGCGACCACAATCGGGGGAAGTGGCCCGGCCAGCATCCCCATGCCCACCCCCGCCAGCGCAAGCAGCGCAAAGAATCCGACACCGCCGCCGGTTCCGCCCGCGATCAGCGTCAGGGCGCCGCTGGCACCCGTCATCATCACCAGCGCGCCACCGATCAGCAGCCAGCGACCGAGGCGCGGCAGATACTTTTTCCCGATCAGGCTGATGCCGGCCATCACGCCCAGGCCAAAGGGGACATGCGCCAGCGCGGTATCGAGCGGGGACTTGGCCAGCCCCTGTTGCAGCGCGATGGCCAGCACAAGCAGGAAACCCGCCGCGCCCGCCGAGAAGGCCAGCACCGCGACCAGTCCCCAGCGGAAGGTCGTCAGGCGAAACAACGCAGGTTCGATGATCGCTGCCCGCCCCGCGTGCCGCCGTGCCAATGCGCGGATCCAGCCCACGATGACCAGGGCGACTCCGACGAGCGCGCACGGCATGGCCCAGGCCGGCCAGCCTTGCTCCGACCCGTCGATCAGCGCGAAAAGCAGCGCCGCAAAGCCCGCCGCAAACAGCGCCGCGCCGAGAAGGTCGATCTGCAGCGGACGTCCGGCGTCGCGCTGCGGGATCGTCCGCAACCCCAGCCACAGCGCGATCAACCCGATCGGCAGGTTGATCAGGAAGATCAGCCGCCAGCCAAGCCCGAACCAGTTCCACTCGATCAACAGGCCACCCAGAACCGGCCCGAGGATCGCGGCAAGCCCCCCGATCACGCCGAACCAGGCAAGCCGTGCCACGCGTTCGAGCGGGGAGAACAGCGTCTGCACGATCGCCATCACCTGCGGCCCCATCATCGCACCGGCGGCCCCCTGCAGCAGACGGCCGATGACCAGCTGCTCGGGTGTTTGCGCGAGCCCACACAGGGCAGAGGTCGCGATGAACCCCGCAACCCCGATCAGGAACATCCGGCGATAGCCGAACGCGTCGCCCAGCCGTCCGCCGAGCAACAACAGCGCGCCGAGCACGAGCAGATAGCCCGCAACGATCCACTGCATCGCCGCCGACGACGCATCAAGCGCCCGGCGGATTTCGGGCAGGGCGGTGTTGACGATGGTCGTGTCGGCGACTTCGAGCACGAAGGCGATCAGCACCGTGACGAAGGCGAGCGTGCGCTGACGATCCGTCAACTGATGTGCCGCGCCGCCATCCTGCGGCGTGCCCGCCCCTCGGTCCATATGACTGCCGCCCCGAAGATTTCGGGCGCGCGCCCCCGGCACAGCCCTAATTAAAATGACGCTTCTATTATGAACCTGTTTCGCCTAGCGTCAAGCCAATGCGGCGATTCACGACCGCGAGGTTGAGCTGGCAGGCGCCGTCACGCGACTGCCTGGAGGGGAGTGAAGGCGTTGTACAAGTCAGACTCGTCGCGGGTGCCCGGCCCCGCCCAGGGGTTCACCGTCATCATCGCGGGGTTCCTGCCGATCATGGCGATCGTGTCGATGTTCCCGGCCGTGCCGGCGATGATCGCGCATTTCGGTGCCGATCCCAATGCCGGCTGGAAGGTGCCGGCGATGGTCTCGGCCCCCGGCCTGACGATCGCGATCACCGCGTTGTTCGTCGGTCTGATGGTCGATCGCTTCGGACGGCGTCGCCTGCTGCTTGGCTCAACCCTGCTCTACGGCATCTTCGGCTCCGCGCCTTTCCTGCTCGAATCGCTCGACGCTATCTACGCCTCGCGCCTGCTGCTCGGCCTGAGTGAGGCCGCGATCCTGACGACGCTCAACACGCTGATCGCGGATTATTGGGACGAAAAGAGCCGCCGGAACTGGCTGACGATGCAAGGTTTGATCGGCCCGGCGCTGTCGTCCGTGATGATCTTCTTTGCCGGGGCACTCACCGCCTGGCGCTGGAACGGCATCTTCCTGCTCTATCTGGTCGCCTTCCCGATCTTCCTCGCCATGCTGCGCCACATGTACGAGCCGCAGCGCGAGGTCTCCCCCGCGCGCGTCGAGGGCGAGACCGCCGATGGCGGCATCCCATGGAGCGTCCTCGCGACGATCGGGAGCGTGACCCTGTTCGTCTCGGTCCTCTATTATGTCTTCATCATCAATGGCGGGCTGGTCTGGCAGGAGCTGGGGGTCAAGGATCCGGGCAAAATCGGGCGCATCACCGCATTGCCCAGCCTGTTCATTCTCGTCGGTGCCGGCGTGTTCTGGTTGCTCGGCCGCTGGCAGGTCAGCTCGCGGGGCCAGCTCTTCGCGCTGCTCGTCACGCTCGGCACCGGCCTCGCCATCATCGGCCTCGCCAGCGACTGGCGGATGATGATCCTTGGCATGATGGTGCAACAGACGGGCGCGGGCATGGGGGTGGTCACGCTGATCGCCTGGGCACAGCGTAAGCTGCCTTATGCCCATCGCGGGCGCGGCATGGGCTTGTGGACCGCCTGCTTCTTCTTCGGCCAGTTCGTATCGCCGCTGCTCGTCAGCCTGGTACGCGCGCAGGTCGGGACGATGCAGGGCGCGTTCCTGATCGCCGGGATCGTCGGG
>JBHYGP010000016.1:1072-7125 GCA_051858935.1 Sphingomonas sp. | reverse complement strand
CGCGACCACCGAATTGCCATCGAGCTTGGCGGGATAAGCGCCGAGGCGCATCGTGCCGCCCAGATCGCCGCCCTCTTCGCGCTTCTCGATCCCGTCGGCGCTCATCCATTCGGTGATGATACCCACCACCGGCTCCTGCGTTGCGCCGAATTCGGTGGACGAAGCCCCTGCGATCCCGGCCAGGTTCCGTGCGCCCTCGACGCACGCCATCTGCATGCCGAAACAGATGCCGAAATAGGGCACCTTGCGCTCACGCGCGAAGCGGACGCTGGCGATCTTGCCCTCGGCGCCGCGCGATCCGAACGCGCCGGGGACCAGGATCGCGTGGCACGGCTCCAGATTCGCCGCGACCTCGGCGTCGTCGCCCTTTTCGAACAATTCCGCGTCGATCCAGCGAATGTTGACCTTCACCTTGTTCGCAATACCGCCGTGCACCAGCGCTTCGTTGAGCGACTTGTACGCATCGGGCAGGCCGACATATTTGCCGACCACGCCGACCGTCACCTCGCCCTCCGGGTTGAACAGGCGATCGGTAATGTCGGTCCAGCGGCTGAGGTCCGGCGCCGCACCCGGCTCGATGCCGAACGCGCGCAACACTTCGCCGTCCAGCCCCTCGGCATGATATTGCAGCGGCACGGCATAGATGCTCGGCGCGTCGAGCGCGGGGATGACCGCGCTGGCCGGCACGTTGCAGAATTGCGCGATCTTCGCCCGCTCGCCCGCGGGCAGCGGCTGTTCGCAGCGGCACACCAGCACATCGGGCTGCACACCCAGCGACGCCAGCTCGCGCACGCTATGCTGGGTCGGCTTGGTCTTCAGCTCGCCTGCCGCCTTGATGTACGGCACGAGCGTAACATGTACGCTGATCGAACGGCCGCGGCCCAGCTCGTTCTTGAGCTGACGGATCGCCTCGATGAACGGCAGCGACTCGATGTCGCCGACCGTGCCGCCGATCTCGCACAGCACGAAATCCAGATCATCGGTCTCCGCCTGGGCAAAGTCCTTGATCGCGTCGGTGACGTGCGGGATGACTTGGACGGTCGCGCCCAGATAGTCGCCGCGCCGCTCCCGCTCGATGATCGTCTTGTAGATACGGCCCGATGTGACGTTGTCCGACTGGCGGCTGGCAACACCCGTAAACCGCTCATAATGCCCAAGATCCAGGTCGGTCTCAGCCCCGTCGTCGGTCACATAGACTTCGCCATGCTGGTAGGGCGACATCGTGCCCGGATCGACGTTGAGATAGGGATCGAACTTGCGAATGCGGACCTTGTACCCGCGCGCCTGGAGCAGCGCAGCTAGGCTCGCGGCCATCAGGCCTTTGCCAAGCGAGGAGACCACGCCGCCGGTGATGAAAATATACCGCGTCATGGGAGTCACCGCTTATCCTTCAAGCACGAGTTGGGGCAAGCGCCCGACTCCGGGCGCCGCCAAATAAAGTTTCGAAAATGCCGCTTAGTTGGCGAGCGGGACCGCGCTGTTGTCCGCCGGAGCCGCCGGAACTGGCTGGGTCGCGGGGGCCGGCGCGCTCTGTGAGGCGGGCGCAGCCGCGCGGCTCGTGTCGATTGCGCTGTCGCCACGCGTCGCCGCCAGAACCGCCAGCGTGATGCTCATCACCACGAACGCCGCAGCGAGAATTGCGGTGGCGCGGGTCAGGAAATTGGCCGCGCCGCGCGCCGACATCAGCCCCGACGGGCTGCCGCCCGTGGTCAGCCCGCCGCCTTCCGACTTCTGCATCAGGATGATCGCCACCAGCAGAAATGCGATGACGGCATGAACGACGAGGAGGAAGTTGAACAGCATGGCGGTCTTTCTCGGGAAAGCGGCCACATAGGCAACCCGGGGGCGCGGATCAACCGCGTATCGCCCGCAACGCAGCTTCCGGGATCGTCACCGAAACGGAACATTTCGTCATTGGACTGAAACGCTTTCGCAATCGGGGCGTTAATGAACCCGAATGTCCGGTTTCTTCCGGGCGTGTAACGACAATGACGAGTAGTGCGATGAACGCCATGACCGACCATTCGCTCGACCAATGGAAATCGACGTTGATCGATTATGTCCGTTCGGGCGAGCCCGACCTGACCAATCGACAGATGGCGCTGATGCTGCTCGTCTATCTCGATCCGGGTCCGCATACGGTGCGCGGGCTTGCGCGCGCACTCAACGTGTCCAAACCTGTAGTTACACGCGCCTTGAACAGGCTGGGCGCACTAAGCTATCTGCGCCGCCAGCGTGATGAAACCGACAAGCGGAACATCTTTGTCGCGCGTACACCTGAAGGGGCGGAGTTTCTTGCAGAATTCGGACAATTCGTCACCGGCGACGGAGTCGGCACTACCAGCAGACAATCCGCATCCGCGTAACCGATTCGCGCTGACGGGCCGTTCGGTCGAGATCGACCCGCGCCACGACGCAGTGCGCCGCGATCTCGCCGATGTGCGCCTAGTCGATCGCGTCTTTGCGCCACACTACGCCGCGCACCTCACGCACGTCGCAACGCGCGCGACGTCGCTGCGTCCAACCCGCGATGCCGATGGTGACGTGTTGGCGACACTGAATTCGGGTGAGGTGTTCGAAGTTCTCGAACTGTCGGCCGGCCTCGCCTGGGGCAGCGCGCCGGGTCATGGCTTAGTGGGCTATGTCGCCGCAGCCGATCTGGGGCGGGTGGCATGACGATCTCGGTCTTTATCGACGGCGCGGCTGGAACCACCGGCCTTGAGATTCGCGACCGGCTCGCCGGACGGGGCGAGATCGAGCTGATCGCGCTCGCCGATGCCGATCGCAAGGATGCGGGCAAGCGCGCCGAGGCGCTGAATAGCGCCGATTTCGTCATCCTCTGCCTGCCCGACGATGCCGCGCGTGAGGCGGTGGCGCTGATCGACAACCCGCGCACCCGCGTGATCGACGCATCGACCGCGCACCGCGTTGCCGATGGCTGGACCTATGGCTTTGCGGAGCTGGAGCCGTCCCAGGCGCAGGCGATCGCCGACGCGCCGCGCGTGTCCAACCCCGGCTGCTGGCCGACAGGATATCTGGCGCTGGTCCGCCCGCTGGTCCGCGCGGGCCTCATCCCCGCAGACTGGCAGCTGAGCGCGGGCGGTGCGTCGGGCTATTCCGGTGGCGGCAAGGCGATGATCGCCGAGTTCGAGGGTGGCTCGGAGCCCACCGGCTTTCGCGCCTATGGGCTCGACCTCGACCACAAGCACCTTCCCGAAATGCAGAAGCACGCGCGAATGGAGCATCCGCCGATCTTCATGCCTGCGGTCGCGCACGCCTATCGCGGCATGCTGGTCGAAGTGCCGCTGGCACTCGCTGCGCTTCCCCGCAAGCCATCGCCCGCGCAGATCCTCCAGACCCTCGCGGACGCCTATCGCGACTCGTCGATCGTCCGGGTGATTGAGGACAATGACACGAAGCTCGTTCGGCTTGAGGACGACGCCGGCACCGATCGCCTGACCATCCGGGTGTTCGCCAATGCCGATCGCGGCCAGGCACGGCTGATCGCCACGCTCGACAATCTGGGCAAGGGCGCGGGCGGCGCGGCGGTACAGAATCTCAACATCATGGCCGGGTTCGATCCGACCGCAGGTCTGGTGCTTTAGCGCCGAATAGGTATGCGCGGCTTCGCAATCCGCGCATCGGCTGCTAGGGCAGCCGCGAAATTGAGTTGGGAGGATCGATGCGACAGCCATTCGGCAAGCTGCTGCTGTTCGGAGCCACGGGTGACCTGGCCCAGCGCATGCTGATTCCTTCGCTTTACGGTCTGCATGCGGATCATCTGCTGCCCGACGGGCTGACGATCACGGGGACCGCGCGGTCAACGCTGTCAGATGCCGAGTATCGCGACTTCTGTGCCAAGGCGCTGGAAACGTACCTGCCCGAGGACCGCAAGGATGCCGCCGCGATTGCCGCGTTCCTCGCCCGCGTCCAGTATCAGCCGCTCGATGCATCGACCATCGAAGGCTATGACGATCTGGCAAAGAAGCTCGGCGACATCTCCGGCGGCCTCGCTATCTTCCTGTCCACCGCGCCCAAATTCTTTGAGCCCACGATCAAGGGTCTGGCCTCTGCCGGGCTCGCCGGCGACAATGTCCGCATTGGCCTCGAAAAGCCGCTCGGCACCGACCTGCCCTCCAGCCGCGAGATCAACGACGCGGTCGCTTCGGTCTTCCCTGAGGACCGCACCTTCCGCATCGACCATTATCTGGGCAAGGAAACCGTCCAGAACATCCTGGCGCTGCGCTTCGGCAATTCGCTGTTCGAGCCGATCTGGAATGCCGCGGGCATCGACCATGTCCAGATTACCGTCAGCGAGACGGTGGGCCTTGAAGGGCGAGCAGGCTACTATGACGATGTCGGCGCGCTGCGCGACATGGTCCAGAACCATATCCTCCAACTGCTCGCGCTGATCGCGATGGAGCCACCTGCCCGCTTCAACGGCACCGCGATCCGCGATGAAAAGGTCAAGGTGCTGCGCTCGCTCCGTCCGATCGCCGGGCGCGACGCGGCCGATCTGACCGTCACCGGCCAATATACCGGCGGCGCATCGACCGGAAAGATCGTCGCGGGTTATGCCGAGGAGCTGGAAAAGCCCTCAAAGACCGAGACCTTCGTCGCGATCAAGGCGCATGTCGACAACTGGCGCTGGCAGGGCGTGCCCTTCTACCTGCGCACTGGCAAGCGCATGACCGAACGCCGCAGCGAGATCGTCGTCCAGTTCAAGCCGGTCCCGCATTCGATCTTTGCCGAACGCGGCGGCGTGCTCCAGTCGAACACGCTGATCATCCGCATCCAGCCGGAGGAATATGTCCGCCTGCTGGTCATGGCAAAGGAACCCGGCCTCGATCGCGACGGCGTGCGCCTGCGCGAAGTGCCGCTGAACCTCAGCCTCGATACCGAATTCGCCGGCACCCGCCGTCGCATCGCCTATGAACGGCTGTTGCTTGACCTGATCGAGGGCGACCCCACCTTGTTCGTGCGCCGCGACGAGGTTGAGGCGCAATGGGCGTGGATCGACGCGATCCGCGCCGGTTGGGACATGGCGGACGTCAAGCCAAAGCCCTATGCTTCGGGCACCTGGGGCCCGTCCGCCGCCATCGCGCTCACCGAACGCGACGGAGTGACGTGGAACGAATAGTTTCCTCCAAAATTCCTCCCCGGTACGGGGAGGTGGCATCGCGAAGCGATGACGGAGGGGCCGCCGCGCAGACGGCGGTAGTGAGGCAAGCGACACCGCCCTCTGCGGGGCGGCCCCTCCACCGCCTTCGGCGGTCCCCCTCCCCGTTCCGGGGAGGAATTGAATTCTACTGGAGTTTGTTGAACATGGCCGAAGAAATCGAGTGGTGGGAGTATGAGGAAGCGGGCGAGTGGAGCGATGCGCTCGCCGGCGACATCGCCTTCATCATTGAAAGCGCGATCGACGCGCGCGGCGGGGCGGTGATCGCGCTGGCGGGCGGCAAGACGCCTGCCCCGGTCTATGAAAAGCTCGCCGCGGCGAAGCTCGACTGGAAGCGCGTGACGATCGTCCCGACCGACGACCGGCTCGTCCCGCTCGGCGATCCGCTGTCCAACGTCACCGGTCTTGGCAAGGTGTTCATCCCCAAGGGCGCGCGCGTCGTGCCGCTGGTGAGCGAAAAGGCCGACGACTATAAGGCGGCTGGCCGCGCCGCCGATGCGCGCCTCGCCGACCATCACTTCCCGCTCGACCTCGTGCTGCTCGGCAGGGGCGCGGACGGGCATACCGCCTCGATCTTCCCCGGGCCCGATCTCGACGAGGCACTGAACGGCCCCAAGGAACGCCGCGCGCTGGGCGTCATGCCCGATCCGCTGCCGCCCGAGGCTCCGGTCGCCCGCGTCACCCTCTCGTCCGCCGCCATCGCCAACGCCAAGTCGCTGATGATCGCGATCACCGGCGTTGAGAAGCGCAAGGTGCTGGAGCAGGCGATCAAACAGGGCGCGTCGGGCAATTACCCGATCGGCCGCGTGCTGGCCGAAACCGAGCTGCCCGTCGACGTGCACTGGCTGGAGTGATCCCCATGCCGACGCTTCAT
>JBHYGP010000016.1:0-1062 GCA_051858935.1 Sphingomonas sp. | reverse complement strand
AAATCGCCGCCGTCACCGACCGCGTGATCGAACGCTCCCGGGAGCGCCGCGAAGCCTATCGCGCGCTGATGACGCAGCAGCGTGAAGGCGGCGTCAGCCGTCGTGGCCTGGGCTGCGCGAACCTCGCCCATGCCTATGCCGGCACCGACGAACAGCGCGACGCGATGAAGCCGGGCAACCGGATGAACATCGGCATAGTCACCGCGTACAACGACATGCTGTCGGCCCACGCGCCCTATTATCGCTACCCCGAACAGATGAAGATCTGGGCGCTGGAGGCGGGCGCGACGGCGCAGGTCGCGGGCGGCGTCCCCGCCATGTGCGACGGTGTGACGCAGGGCTATTCCGGCATGGAGCTGTCGCTGTTCAGCCGCGACACGATCGCGCTGTCGACCGCAGTCGCGCTCAGCCACAATACGTTCGAAGGTGCCGCGCTGCTCGGCATCTGCGACAAGATCGTCCCCGGCCTGCTGATGGGCGCGCTGCGCTTTGGCCATCTGCCGATGATCATGATCCCCGCCGGCCCGATGCGCACCGGCATCGCCAACAAAGAAAAAGCGCGCGTCCGTGAACTCTATGCCGAGGGCAAGGCGAGCCGCGAAGAACTGCTCGAATCCGAAATCGCTGCCTATCACGGCAAGGGCACCTGCACATTTTACGGCACCGCCAATTCCAACCAGATGATGATGGAGGCGATGGGCCTCCACGTGCCCGGCGCGTCGTTCATCAATCCCGGCACGAAGCTGCGTCAGGAACTGACCAAGACGGCGGTGCAGCGCCTGCCCCAGATCGGCTGGGACGGCGACGATTACCGCCCGATCGGTGAGGTCGTCGATGAACGCGCCATCGTCAACGCGGCGATCGTGCTGCTCGCCACCGGCGGATCGACCAACCATCTGATCCACCTCCCCGCCATCGCGCGCAGCGCGGGGATCCTGATCGACTGGGAGGATTTCGACCGCCTCTCGCGCAGCGTTCCCCTCCTCGCCCGCGTTTATCCAAATGGCTCGGCCGATGTGAACGGGTTCGAGGATGCCGGCGGCCCGACCTTCGTGATCCGCG
>JBHYGP010000015.1:0-7127 GCA_051858935.1 Sphingomonas sp. | reverse complement strand
GCGACCCGTCTCGGCCTCCCCGCCGCACCGGCAATGGCCGAGGCACTGGCGGTCGCGCGCGACCTGATGCTCGCCGAAGCGACCGGCGCGGCGATCCACTTCCGCCAGCTGACCACGGCGGCTGCCTTCGACCTCGTCCGCGCCGCAAAGGCACGCGGCGTTTCCGTGATGTGCGGGATCACCCCGGCGCATCTGCTGCTGTCCGACATCAACCTGTCCGATTTCCGCACCTTTGCGCGCCTCTCCCCGCCCCTACGCGACGAGAGCGACCGCAAAGCCGCGCTTGCCGCGCTCGCCGACGGGACGATCGATGTGCTGTGTTCGGGCCACGATCCACGCGGACCGGAGGAAAAGCGCCTGCCCTTCGCCGACGCGACCCCCGGCATGGCCGGCGCGGAAACATTGCTTGCGCTGGGCCTGGGGCTGGTGCGTGAGGGACATATCACCCTCCCCCGCCTGTTCGACCTCACCGCCCGCACCCCGGCGTGCATTCTCGGGATCAAGGCCGGGACGCTCGCGCCCGGCATGCCCGCCGATCTGGTGCTGATCGACCCCGATGCACCGTGGCAAATCGCCTCCGACCGGATGGCGGGCAAGGCTGGCAACACGCCGTTCGACGGCCTGCCCGTTCAGGGCAAGGCGCTGCGCCTGTTCAAGGGCGGCAGCGAGGTTCGCTAATATGAAAAGGGCCGGGAGTTGCCCCGGCCCTTCGCGATCTCTAAACAGCGGCGTCAGCGCAGCCAGCTTGCCTTCTTGTCCCCCGCAGCGGCGCGCACGAAACATTTGCCACCATCGCCGCGCACTTCGCGGCACAGCGCATCAGCGTCGGCACGGGCGAGCCCGCCGACCGACAGCCGCTGGAACGCACCCGCCTTGGTCGAGACGCTCGCGCTCGACGGGGTCAGCCCCTTGAGCTGCGGCGTGCGGCGCACCATCCGGCCCCACGAATCCCGCGCGACACCGATGCTGTCATAGGCACCCAGCTGGACATACCAGCTGCCCTTGGCGAAACGCTGCACCGCCGGAACATCGACCCGAACCGGCTTGATCGCACCGGCGCTGGCAACCGATGCCTCAGCGCGAACAGCGCGCGCGGGGATCGCCTGAACGATCTCCTGACGCGGGCCAAACACGATCTGCTGACCACTCGGCGCGGTAATCGCAGGACCCTGCGTGACATCGGTTGCCGCCACATCCACGGCCGTCGCGGCCACCGCTGCGACAGCCTCGACCGGCGCGGGACCGGGCATATAGGTTTCGACCGGATCGGCGACCCGCGCCGCCGCGACCGCGCTGGTCATCGACTGGGCGAGCGCCAAACGCTCGGGCTGGCCGTTATCGGCAACCGGCGTCACGCCGAGCAGCGACGCAACTTGGTCATAGGCGTTCTGGGGCCGCGCAAAGCTCGCCCATTGCATAATCCGGCCATCGACCTGATCGGGCGACAGATCGAGCGCGGCGATCGCGCGTGCCTGTTGCCACTGCCCCGCCAGCGCGAGGCTGAGCGCGAGATTCTGGCGCGTCTTGGCATCGGCGCCCGGCTGGCGCGCGATTTCCATCAGCAGTCCGACCGCGCCCGCAGGATCGCCCGCCAGCGCCATGGCGAGGCCACGGTCGCTTGCCGGGATCGTCGCCGAATGCGTTGCCAGCGTCTGGCGCGCGACGTCCCACTCGCCGGTGGCGATCTGCGCCAGCGCAAGGTTGAGCGCGGTGCGGCCGTTCGCCGGATCGAGCGACAGGGCTTCGTTCAGCGCCTGGGTCGCCGACACGAAGCGACCCGCGAACAGATAGGTTTCGCCCAGCAGCTTGCGATATTCGCCGTTGCGCGGGTCGAGCGTGACCGCCGCCTCGGCATGGGTTACCGCTTTCTGCCCCTCATTCTTCTTCAGGGCCTTGGTGGCGGCGGCGGCTTCCTTGGCGGCGCGGCGCAGGTCGGCGGTTTCGACCCCGCTGCTGGCGACGGCAAGGCCGCCGATCAGCGTCGGGCCGCCCACTAACGGTGCGCCCAGCACCAGTGCGGAGACCGATACGGTCAGGATGCGACGAAGGTTCATGGCTGTCAGTCCCCCTGGATCAGCGCGCCTTGCCCGCAGGGAGCCGGTCAACCAGCGCCCCCAGTTCGGGCAAAGTTTCAAGAAATGCGTCGAGCGCCTCGGTCACGATGACCTGCGCCGAACGACCGTTAAGCGCCGAAGCGAGGCGCAGTTTCAAATGACGTTCATGGTCGAGCCGCAGCGTGAATGCGGCCTTGCCCGTGCGCGACGCGACCTCGCGCCCGATCCGGGCAGCGGTGGCGGTCGACACCGGGCGCGCGGGCGCTTCCGGCTCGAGTTCACGCGCTACTGGCGTAGCAACCGGCTCCGGCGCGGGCTGAGGCGCAGGCGTCGGTTCCGGCGCGAATTCCTCGACCAACGTCTGACGCTGCGCCAGCACCGGCGGGACCGGCTCATATGCCGGCGCAGGCGCGGAAGCCTCTCCGCCCATGTCGTTCCAGCCCAGATCGTCGAGCGACATGCCCGGATCGAGGCCGACGAACCCCTGGGGGCGCATTGCGGGACGCGCCTGACCCTTGCGGGCGAGCAGGCCCGAGGACAGCGACGCGGCGGGCTTGGCGGTGCCGAACATCAGCTCACCACCCGGCGGCCAAAGCCACCCTGAGGACGCCCGGCAAAGGCGGCGTGCGGCGTCGCGGTCGCGGTCGGTGCACTGAACACGGTACGGCGGAAATTCTTTTCGAGCCGGTCGCTGATATAGGCCCAGAGCGCGGTCACCTCAGCGGCGGACTTGCCGTTGGGATCCACTTCCATGACGGTCCGACCATCGATCATCGACGCGGCGAAATCGGTACGGTGGTGCAGGGTCACCGGGGCAACCGTGCCATGCTGCGACAGCGCGACCGCGGCTTCGCTGGTGATCTTGGCCTTGGGCGTTGCGGCGTTGACCACGAAGATCAGCGGCTTGCCCGCGCGGTCGCACAGATCGACCGTGGCACCCACAGCGCGCAGGTCGTGCGGCGACGGGCGGGTCGGAATGACGATGAGTTCGGCGACCTGGATCACGCTCTGGATCGCCATGGTGATCGCTGGCGGGGTATCGATCACCGCAAGGCGAAAGCCCTGCTGGCGCAACACCTCAAGATCGGCGGCGAGCCGCGCGACCGTGGTCTGGGCGAAGGCCGGAAACTCCGTTTCGCGCTCGTTCCACCAATCGGACAGCGATCCCTGCGGATCGATGTCGATCAGGACGACGGGGCCGTGGCCGGCCCGCTGCGCCTGCACCGCCAGGTGCCCGCTCAGCGTGGTCTTGCCCGAACCACCTTTCTGTGATGCCATCGCGAGTACGCGCATCTACCCCTCGAAAATAACCCGTTTACCCAGCATTGGGAATGCCATCGGGAAGCTAAGAAGGCGTTAATGAGGGCTTCGCCGTGCGGGACTTGTCCCATGCCGGGCTTAACCAAAGCGCAAGCATATCTTGGCCATGCTATGGTTAACTGTCATTATCCATGCGTGGGCGGGATCGGGAACTGACCGAATGAAGCACTTCTTCTGGACGACGGCACTGGCCGGCGCGCTGCTGGCTGGCGTTCCTGCGCTGGCACAGGCCGATGTGAAGACCGGGGTCGAAGCATGGCAGCGCGGCGACTATCGCGCGGCGGTGGCACAATGGCGCGGCCCGGCAGTGGCGGGCGATGCCGACGCACAGTTCAACATGGGTCAGGCCTATAAATTCGGCCGCGGCGTTCCCGCCGATCTGGCGCAGGCCGAAGAATGGTATCGCAAAGCGGCGCTACAGGGGCACCCCCAGGCCGAAGAGAATTACGGGTTGGCGCTGTTCGAAAACGGCAAACGGCTACAGGCCGTCGAATGGTTGGAAAAGGCGGCAGCGCGGGGAGCACCGCGCGCGCAATATGTATTGGGCACGATGTTGTTCAACGGCGACGCGGTGACCAAGGATTGGGTGCGCGCCTACGCCCTGATCGTCCGTGCATCGGCACAGGGCCTGCCCCAGGCGTCGACATCGCAGGCGCAGATGGACAGCTATATCTCGCTGCAGGACCGGCAAAAGGGGCTTGAGCTGGCGCGCGTCTATGAGCGCGACGCAGGCCGCCCCAGCATCGCCGCGGTCCAGCCGCCGCGCGGCACCCAGCCGCCCCGCGCCGTCGGGCGCACCGACCTGCCGCCCTCGACCGCCTATCAGCCGCGCGACCCGATCCCGGCCCCGACCCAGAGCGCCGAAGTGCGCCCCACCCCGCCGATCGTCCGCCCGGCACCGAAACCGACGCCCAAGCCAGCGACGCCGCCCCCTGCGACGGCCACCGCCGCGATCCGCGACGGCGGCTGGAAGCTGCAGCTGGGCGCGTTCGGCGAACCCGGCAATGCCCAGAAGCTATGGTCGCAGGTCGGCGGCCGTTTCCCCGGTCGCAAGGTCAGCTATGTGAAATCCGGCCGCCTGACCAAGGTGCTGGTCGGCCCCTTCGCCTCCAGCGCCGAAGCCAGCGCCGCGTGTCGCGGGCTCAGCCCTTGCGTGCCGGTGCGGGACTAGGTGGTTATTCGGAAGGCAGTGGCGGTCACCTGTTAGTCCAGCGCTCTACGGTACCGCACTTATCGCGAACAGCGCACACGCGTGCGCGCTTCATCATGTCAATGACCGCTCGCTTGGTCGCGCAATCTGCGTCCGGCTCAATGCGCAGCTCTATCCATACAGGTAGCTGTAACGTACCTGCCTTTTCCAAATACGCATCGAGCTTCTCTAGTGTGATCGCCTCTCCGGCCCATCGAACCGTACCGTTTCCAACGGACACAGGGTACGGCCCGTTATTACCCCATTCCATCAGGCCCGATTCCTGTACGCTCCAATGGTCTGGAACTACTCCACATTGATCTGCCTCGGCTTCGGCATCGGTTTGGCGACACCCAGCCAAAACGATCAACGCGAGCAGGAACGGCAGGCGAGTCACTCCACCCACTCGCTCCGCCCAATGCCCTGCGCGTAGAGCAACGCGGTCAGATCGCCATGATCAATCCGCGCGCCCGCAGCGGCGGCAACGATAGGCTTGGCATGATAGGCGACGCCCAGCCCCGCCTTGCGGATCATCGCAAGGTCATTCGCACCATCGCCAACCGCCATCGTCGCGCGCGCGTCCAACCCCAGTTCCGCCATCGCCCCGAGCAGCGTTGTTTCCTTGGTCGATGAATCGACAATCGGCTTGGTCACCGCGCCGGTCAGCACGCCGTCCGCGATCAGCAATTCATTGGCGATCACCCGGTCAAATCCGATCTGCGCGCCCACCGGCTCGGCGAAGCGGGTAAAGCCGCCCGACACCAGGATCGCGGTCGCACCCCGCGCCTTCATCGTCTGCACCAATGTCCGCGCGCCGGGCATCAGCCGTACCCGCTCGGCCAGGCAACGGTCGATCGCGTCCGCGCCCAGCCCCTTGAGCAACGCCACCCGCGCATCCAGCGCCTCGGCGAAATCCAGCTCACCGCGCATCGCCGCTTCGGTCACTTCGGCAATCTGCGTCTTGATCCCGGCATAATCGGCGAGCTCGTCGATGCATTCGACCGTAATCATCGTCGAATCCATATCGGCGACGATCAGCGCCTTCTCGCGACCCTCGACAGGCTGCACGACGACATCGACGCGGTCGAACGCGCCCTCCAGCGCCGCACGCGCCGCATCCGGGTCCGCGTCAAACAACAGATCGCTCGCCATGTCCTCGTCCAGCGTCTCCACGCCGCGCGGCCCGCACCCGGCATCGCTCAGCTTGTCCAGCGCGGAGGAAATATCCCCCGCGTCGAGCCGATCCGCTGCTATCAGCGTCGCGATGAACATGCCGCACTCCTCCAGGCCAAGGGTCGCGCTCATTGCAGGACCGACCGCCAGCGGCAAGTCCGCTTTGGCGATCGCGCTCGCGCAGGCGACCGGCGGCACGGTGATCAACGCGGATTCGGCGCAGGTCTATGCCGAACTACGCGTACTCAGCGCGCGTCCTTCGCCGGAGGAAGAGGCACAGGCCCCGCATCGGCTGTTCGGCCATGTTACCGGAACCGACGATTATTCCGCCGCGCGCTGGGCCGCCGAGGCGAAGGCAGAGATCGCGGCGGCGCAGGGGCGCGGCAGTCTCCCCATCCTCGTCGGCGGGACCGGCATGTACATCCGCACGTTGCTCGACGGCATCGCCCCGGTTCCGGGCATCGACCCCGCCATCCGCGCCGAGGTGCGCGCCCTCCCCGTCGCACAGGCCCACGCCATGCTGACCGAACGCGACCCCGAAGCCGCCGCCCGCCTCGCCCCCGCCGACACCACCCGCGTCGCCCGCGCGCTGGAGGTCGTCACCGCCACCGGCCGCACGCTGGCCGACTGGCAGCGCGCCAAGGTCGGCGGGATCGGCGACCAGATCGATCTCGTCCCGCTGATCCTCCTGCCCGACCGCGCCTGGCTCACCGAACGCTGCGACCGCCGCCTTGCCGCGATGTTCGACGAGGGCGCGATTGATGAGGTCGCGGCCCTGCTCGCCCGCGACGACATTCCCCCCGAAGCCCCGGTGCGCAAGGCAATCGGCGTGCCGGAGATCGCCGCGCTGCTCGCCGGAGAAATCGGGCGCGCAGAGGCACTTGAGCGCGCCCAGGCCGCGACCCGCCAATATGCCAAACGGCAATATACCTGGCTGCGTCACCAGCCCCCGACCGACTGGCCGCGCACTGGCGCGACAGATATTATCAATCGAATGGTCAATTTCGCACGAATCGTATAACAACAATGCTTGACACGCATCATTCATACGCATAGCAGCGCGCTTCCCCCATCGCATTGCACTGCGGCAAACAAGGAGACGAACCGTGGCCGAGAAAAGCGGAGCAGACATTCTGATCGAGGCGCTGGTCGACCTCGGTGTGGAGGTCGTGTTCGGCTATCCCGGCGGCGCCGTGCTCCCCATCTATGACGCGATCTTCAAGCAGAAGAAGATCCGCCACATCCTCGTCCGCCACGAACAGGCCGCGACGCACGCGGCGGAGGGCTATGCCCGCTCGACCGGCAAGCCCGGCGTCGTGCTCGTCACCTCCGGCCCCGGCGCGACCAATGCGGTCACCGGGATCACCGATGCGCTGATGGATTCGATCCCG